>NZ_SCOO01000004.1:0-287326 GCF_005502415.1 Pseudomonas sp. G(2018)
GCCCCTCCAGCGTGTTTTCCCGAGTGCAGAAATACAACTTCCCATTTACCCGACATAGACGGTCACTGCGAAAGTGCGTGGCGGGGGCGTTGTCCTGGGCGCGCATGCCGTACCGCAGATTGCGCCGCTGCAACTCGCGAACGATGTGCCCGACCTGACGCGAACCGGTCATGCCGAATGGATGACCGATGGAAATCGAGCCGCCATTGACGTTGTACTTGTCGCTATCGATTTCCAGCCGATTGCGCGCGTACAGGCACTGCGAGGCGAATGCTTCGTTCAGCTCCCACAAATCGATGTCGCCGATCTGCAAGCCCTTGGCCTTGAGCAGCTTCGGCACGGAGAACACCGGGCCGATACCCATTTCATCCGGCTCGCACCCCGCCACGGTGAATCCGCGGAAGAACGCCTTGGGCTTCAAGCCCAGCGCCAGGGCTTTTTCCAGGCTCATCACCAGGGTCATGGACGCGCCGTCGGACAGCTGCGAAGAATTGCCGGCGGTGACCGAGCCGTCTTCGGCAAAGACCGGCTTCAATCCGGCCAGGCTTTGCAGCGTGGTGTCGGGACGGTTGCAGTCATCGCGATCAACAATGCCATCGAGGATCTGCACTTGACCGGTGGCTTTGTCTTCAACGCGGTATTTCACCGCCATCGGCACGATTTCATCGTCGAACAACCTGTCAGCCTGCGCCTGGGCGGTGCGTTGCTGGCTTTGCAGGGCGTACAGATCCTGCTCTTCGCGGCTGACGTTGTAGCGACGCGCGACGATTTCGGCCGTCTGCCCCATCGGGAAGTAGATGCCCGGCACCTGCTCCTTGAGCAGCGGGTTGATCAGGTGATCGGTGTTGACGCTTTTCATGGTCAGGCTGATCGACTCGACACCACCGGCGACGATAATGTCGCTGCAGCCCGAAGCGATCTGGTTGGCGGCGATGGCGATGGCCTGCAAGCCCGACGAGCAGAAGCGGTTGAGGGTCATGCCGGCGGTGCCGATCCCCAGGCCCGACAGCACCGCGACGTTGCGCCCGATGTTGTAACCCTGAGCGCCTTCGTTGGAGCCGGCGCCGACGATGCAGTCCTCGATGCTGGCCGGATCGATGCCGGTGCGCGCCAGCAAGGCGTCGACACAATGCGCCGCCATGTCGTCCGGACGGGTCATGTTGAACTTGCCGCGAAAGGATTTGGCCAGGCCGGTCCGCACGCTGTCGACGATCACCACTTCACGCATGGCATACCTCATTGTTGTTGTCGGTTAGGAATGGCCCGAGCATAAGCCCACTCAATTACCGACCGCGACAATCATTCACCCCGCGTATGCGTAACCATCGCCTCACTGCTTGCCCTTGCGCTCTCGCTTGCCGGAATTTTCGAACGCGTCTTCCAACGCGCGGTTGATCGTGCGCAAAACCTTGACCCGCGCCCAACGCTTGTCATTGGCTTCAATCAGCGTCCACGGCGAAATTTCGGTGCTGGTGCGATCGACCATGTCGCCGACAGCAGCGCGGTAGTCATCCCATTTGTCGCGATTGCGCCAGTCATCCTCGGTGATTTTGAAGCGTTTGAAGGGGATTTCTTCGCGCTCCTGGAAGCGTTCCAATTGCGTCTGCTTGTCGATGGCCAGCCAGAACTTGACCACGATCACCCCGGCGTCGGCGACTTGTTCTTCGAAATCGTTGATTTCACTGTAGGCGCGCAACCAGTCCGCCGGACTGCAATAGCCTTCGACCCGTTCGACCAGCACCCGGCCATACCAGGAGCGGTCGAACACGGTGAATTTGCCCCGCGCCGGAATATGCCGCCAGAAACGCCAGAGGTACGGCTGCGCCCGCTCCTCTTCGGTCGGTGCGGCAATCGGCACGATGTTGTACTGACGCGGATCCAGCGCCGCCGCGACCCGGCGGATCGCCCCACCCTTGCCCGCCGCATCGTTGCCTTCGAACACCGCCACCAGTGCATGGCGGCGCATGCGCTTGTCACGCATCAACCCGGAAAACCGCGCCTGCTCGGTAATCAATTGCTCTTCATAATCGTCCTTGGACAGACGCAGGTTCAGGTCGAGACTATCGAGCAGGTTCACTTGATCAACGCTGGGGAACACGGGCGCGGCGCTGACTTTCTCCGGGTGGATTTTCGGACGTTTCAACGCGCCTTGCAGGCCTTCGAGCAAAATCTTGCCTACCGCCAGACTGCGATAGTTCGCATTCATCCCGGCGATCACATGCCAAGGCGCATAGTCACGACTGGTGCGACGCAGAATCCGTTCGCCGAACTTCACGAACCTGTCGTAGGTTTCGGACTGCTGCCAGTCCAGCGGGCTGATGCGCCAGCTGTGCAGCGGGTCATCAGCCAATGCCTTGAGGCGCGCCTTCATTTGCTTCTTGGACAGGTGGAACCAGAACTTGAAGATCAGCGCGCCCTCATCGCACAGCATTTTTTCCAGGCGTTCGGCACCGTTGATGCCTTGGTCCAGCCGGGGATCCTTGATTACGCCATGGACCCGGGCCTGCAGGATCTGGCTGTACCAGTTGCCGAAAAAAATCCCCATGCGGCCCTTGGCCGGCAGCATCCGCCAATAACGCCAGGCCGGTGGTCGCGCCAGCTCTTCGTCGGTTTGCTGGTCGAAGGTGCGGACCTCTATGAGACGCGGGTCCATCCATTCATTGAGCAACTTGACCGTCTCGCCCTTGCCGGCCCCTTCGATGCCGTTGATCAGAATGATCACCGGAAAGCGCTTCTGCTGCTGGAGTTCGAACTGCGCTTCGAGCAAGGCTTCGCGCAGGGCCGGCACTTCGGCTTCGTAGGTTTCTTTGTCGATGGTGTGATCGATTTCGGCGGATTCGAACATGGGGGGCTCCTTTCCAGATCTGAGCAAGACTAGCGGATTGACCTTATGGGAGCGAGCTTGCCCGCGATGGATTCAAGAGCAACGCGTTCATTCAGGAAACACGCGTTATCGTGAACGTCCATCGCGAGCAAGCTCGCTCCCACAGGGTCCGGGACGAACAACACGACGCGATCGGCTAGAATGGCCGCCTTGCCGTTGCCGAGCCTGCCATGAAACCTGTAATGCCCCACGCCCAGCTTGATTGGGACGATCAAGGTCGCCCCTATTCGCGAGTGTTCGATGATGTGTATTTCTCCGATCAATCGGGGCTGGACGAAACCCGCTACGTGTTCATCGAACAGAACCGTTTGGCCGAGCGCTTTGCTGCATTGCCAAATGGCGGTCGGCTGGTTATCGGCGAGACCGGTTTCGGGACCGGACTGAATTTCCTGTGCGCCTGGCAGGTGTTCGAACAACATGCGACGGCCAATGCGCGACTGCATTTTGTCAGCGTCGAAAAGTACCCGTTGAGCCCTGCCGACCTGCAACGTGCCCTGGCGCTGTGGCCGGAACTCAAGGTGTTTGCCGATCAATTGCTCGCGCAGTACGTGGCAATTCACCAGGGCTTTCAGCGCCTGACCCTGGCCAACGGCCGGGTGACGTTGACCTTGCTGATCGGCGATGCCCTGGAACAGTTACCGCAGCTGGACGCGCAAATCGACGCCTGGTTTCTGGACGGTTTCGCTCCGGCGAAAAACCCCGACATGTGGACCGCCGAACTGTTTGCCGAGTTGGCACGACTGTCAGCGCCTGATACGACGATCAGCACCTTCACCAGCACCGGTTGGGTACGCAGGCTGTTGAATGCAGCAGGTTTCAAGATGAAGCGCACGCCCGGCATCGGCCACAAATGGGAAATCCTGCGAGGTGCCTTCCTGGGTTGGCCTGACGAAGTCCCGATGCCCGCCATGGCCAAACCCTGGTTTACGCGTCCGACGCCGCTGACCGGCGAACGTCGGGCACTGGTGATCGGTGCCGGCCTGGCCGGTTGCGCAACAGCTGCCAGCCTCGCGACGCGGGGCTGGCAGGTCAGCTTGCTGGAGCGTCACGCCGCACTGGCGCAGGAAGCCTCGGGCAATCCTCAAGGCGTGCTTTACCTCAAGCTGTCAGCCCATGGCACCGCATTGTCGCAACTGATTGTCAGTGGATTCGGCTACACACGGCGCCTGCTTGAGCATTTGCAGCGCGGTGTGGACTGGGACGATTGCGGGGTCCTGCAGCTGGCGTTCAATGCCAAGGAAGCCGAACGCCAGGCACAATTGGCGGCGGCGTTTCCCGAAGACTTGCTGCACACACTCGATCAAGCGCAGGCCGAGGCTCGCGCCGGTATCGCGCTGCCGGCGGGCGGCCTGTTTTATCCCGAAGGCGGTTGGGTGCATCCACCTGCCCTGTGCCAATGGCAGGCAACGCAATCGAACATTCAGGTGCTGACGCATCACGATGTGTTGGAGCTGCGTCGCGTGGACGGACGGTGGCAAGCGTGGGATGGCGACAGGTTACTGGCCGATGCGCCCGTGGCGGTATTGGCCGGTGCCGCCGAGATCAAGCGCTTTTCGTACAGCAGCGAGCTGCCGCTCAAGCGCATTCGCGGACAGATCACGCGCTTGCCCCAGACGGGTCAGAGCCAAAGCCTGAGCACCGTGGTCTGCGCCGAAGGTTATGTCGCGCCAGCCCGATTGGGTGAACATACCCTGGGCGCCAGTTTCGATTTCAACAATGAAGATCTGACACCCACAGCGGCCGAGCATGCGGGCAACCTGCAGATGCTCGAAGAAATTTCGCTGGATCTGGTCGCCCGGCTCGGCGCGAACACCTTGCAACCTGAAGTGCTCGAAGGTCGCGCGGCGTTTCGCTGCACCAGCCCCGACTACCTGCCGATCATCGGTCCGCTGGCTGACGGTGAGGCATTTGCTGACACCTACAGCGCTCTGGGCAAGGATGCGCGGAAAACGCCGGACATTCCTTGCCCGTGGCTCGAAGGCCTGTACGTCAACAGTGGTCACGGCTCGAGAGGGTTGATTACCGCGCCCTTGTCAGGTGAGTTGCTGGCTGCCTGGCTGGATGACGAACCTCTGCCCCTGTCCAGAGCAGTGGCAGAGGCCTGTCATCCGAACCGCTTTGCCTTGCGCCGCTTGATCCGAGGCAAGGCCTGAAAGGGTCAGTCCAGCGCAAAGCAAGTCTGCGACTCGTCAGCCCTGATGGCCGCCTCGGTCAAACGCCTTAACAACAGGTTCTCGGCACGCTTGAATTCATTGGCGATGCCGTCGACCTGGGGGAGATAGTCCGCGCCAAGCGTCGCCTCGTTTTCTGTGGCGGTCTCCATCCGCGCGTGAAAGGGTGCAGCAAGGTCAGTGAACTGTTTTTCGTGATGCTCTCGCAGAAAATCGCCCCAGAACGTGAGATCACTCAAAAAAGCCAGCAGTTCGGGGGAGTTCTCTGCGGCGACGACCTTGTCGCGGGCCGTTACCAGATCCTCCGGTTTCACGCCGCCAAGGGATGCATACCGCATATGCCGGGGCTGACCGACCAGCTTGAGTGTCTCGGCCAGGCCGGTGCGAAAAGCCAGCGCCACTTCCACCGGATCGAACTTGGGATGGGCATTGGCATGCTCCCGAGCGAGACGGTCGAGGCAATCGAGGCGGAACAGCCGTCGCCCAAGACTCAACAGCCGAGTCGCCCGGTCATGAGCATTGGCGGACTCTCGAACCACCGTGTGGAGATCCACCGCCACCTCAAGATGACTGAAGATCGTCGCGGCATCGTCAGTGCAATGGGCTTTCAACGCCATCGACAGCAATTGATCGCGCAACGCCGAATCTGTCTGAGTCGCCTCAATCACACTCCAGACCCTCCGGGTCATGTCTTCGCGCTCAAAGCGGTTATCCGCGGTGCCTCCGACATCGGCCAGCAGCTCAAAGAATCCCTTCGAATGGGGTTCGTGTTTCAGCGCCAGCCAGGCACTGTTTCGACGGGCATAGGTATCTTCACGCCGATCCGGCATCCACAGATCTCGAGCCCGTTGTTCACTGAGCACCGAGACATCGTCGTCGAGCAGCCCCAAGCCGATACCCGTGTTGTCACGGAAGGTTTCCAGTTTCACACGGCTCGCTGCGGATATCGGGTTATCCCGCAGGTTGATCGTTCGGGCGAATCGTGGAGTGACCTGGAACAGCCAATCGGGCAACTCCCGGATCTGGTTACCCCGCAAGTCCACGATATTCAGATACGGCGGGCGGTTAAGTCCAACGGGCAGTTCCGTGATATGGGTATCGCGCAGGAACAGCGATTGCAAATCCAGCATTTTGCTCACATCGATCGTGGCCCCCAGGCGATTGCCGCCGAGTCCCAGCGTGCGCAGATTTCGCAGATCGGCCAGCTTGCGCAAGGTGTATTCGGTCAGTTGGATCTGATTGCCGTCCAGCCGCAAGTGCTCAAGGTGGGGCATGTGCGACAACACTTCGGGCAAGCGTGTGAGTTGATTGCGGTCCAGTTCCAGCGTGACAAGCCCTTTGAACGGCTTGAGAAAATACGCCAGCTCATCGCCGGCCTGCATGTCCTTGATCGAGAGGGTGCGCACATGGGCCACATCCTGCTCGGTCAATGCCGGTAACGGCCCCACCGGGTTGCGGTCCAGCGTGAGTGATGTACTGGCCTGATTTTGCCGCGCCACCCGGCGCCAGCAATTTTCGATGGCATTGGCCACCTGACAACGACCGACACGAATATCGTCGAGCGGCCCCGGCAATGTCTTCATTTGCGTTTCATCGTTAAGCCAGGTGTGCAGTACCCCACGCAGTTTTTTCAGTTGCTGCCCCAGTTCGTTGATTCGATTCACCCGTGCAATCTGAGTACTGCCGGCGTTGTCGAGAAACGACGAAACCTGGGCATCCGTGAACAGCGGATAGAGTTTCCTGACTTTACGAATCAACCCCCTCGAGTAAGAACCCGCAGCAGGCGGACTCGCCTGGACACAAGCCGCCAGATGTTTCGCCGTTTCACTGCGCTCTCCCCGCAACACTCGCGCGGTATGCGCCGGATCGCCAGCGCCCGCCCTTGAAAGCCGTACTCGTAGCGTCAGCAAGTCCAGTGAATCGTCGCCCGTGAGCCCCATGTCGGTGCGTTGGGTGGGAGGCAATGCATCGACTATCGACTGAAGCAGCGTACTGCTCGTCAGGGTGGAGGACACGTTGCCATTGCGTTGGGTGAACTGATAGCCGGAAGTCGTCTTGACGATGACCCCGTGCGACAGCGCATCGGCTACACCCACGCTATCGAGCATGACGCCAGTCGCCGACCCCTGTCGCAGTTCAAGTCGGTAACCATCGTCCCAGCCCTGCACACGGTCCATCAGCCCGAGCGCCAGTTTGTCAGTGTCGGCATTGGCCAGTTGCGGGAAGCGCAACCCCGTCAGTGCACGGTCCTGCCTGAGCGCGGCCCTGGCCTCAGCCACCTGACGGGCGAGATCCATGCCCAGGATCTTGCGGTCACGCAGGAAAAGGCGATCCCTGCCAGAGGCATTCTCCAGCAACTCCTGACACACGCGGGTGGGCAGGTCGGGTGCCTGTTTGCGCAGCGTCGCAACGTTACCGGCGGCGGAGCCGTCATAGGTTTTATACAGCCACTCATGCAGCGGCCGGCGATTGCTTTTGAGACTGGCCGCGATCTGCTTTGCCATCAACTGCGCTTTCGATTCAGTGGTCGTGCTGCCGATCATGGCCTCGACTTCTTTCGGGTACAGACCACTGATGACGGTGTCGAGCAGTTCTCCCGAATCCAGTTGCGCCTGGCTGACATGCACACTGTTGATGTCATCGTCGTGGGGGGCTGACTCGGGGAAGCGGGACACGACCAGGTCATTCTCGTCGCGCACTTCAATGAATCGCTCCTCCGGCCAGCCGGGGAGCCTGGGCAGTGTATGCAGTTGCTCCTGGATGAAGTCGGTGTTCGCGGTCTCCGCGCGCTCCATGGCTTCGATCATCCGGGTGATGGATCGGTCGAGCTTTATCCGCTCGACACAATCGTTCAGCCGCTGCGGCAACTTAAGGTTGCTTTCATGCAAGTAGTGCAACTGGTCGGTCGACAGGTCGGTGACGTCAGCCAACGCCTCCAGGTCAGTGTCAAGCTCGCTCAGGCGCGGGCTCGTGCGTCCCAATGCATAAGCCGTATCGTGCCACTCGTGGGCGTGTTCATAAACATGCCGCCAGCCACCCTCCACGTTTCGTTCGATGGCAGGCTGGAAGGCGTCGGCCCGCACAGGGTGTTCGATGGTCCATGGCGCCCCTTCGGTTTTGCGGGACACTCGATAGGGCGCGCCACCGATGACGATCGACGTCAGCCCGGCATGCCGGTAGAGCCCTTGCGGGTCAGCTTGAACGTCGGCTGGCGGTGTCGTGGACTGCCGATAGGGTTCGAGATTCGGTTTCCATAACCTGGCTTTTCCATCCATACGGGTGACGGTTTCGAATCCATCGAAGAACGCCGCCTGCTCTTTCACACTGTTGTTGATGGCGGTAACGATTTTGCCGCCCACCGCAAACGCAGCCAATTGCGCGACATTTTCAACAACGTTCAGCAGATGAGATAAAGCCTCGTTTCGCTCACCGTGCGTCCAGTCAACCACACCTTCATAGACCTCGCTGACAATGTCGACAGTGGCTACCGCCAACATCAGTTGGCCGATAACGGGTACGAACAAAGCCGCCGCGTTCAACAGCAATAGACCGCCTTCGAGCAATAACTGAATAGTTTTTTCCCGTTGTTGCTCATCGACGTCTTCGGTTGAAACGACAAGGATTCGCGCGTCTTCTTGAATCTTTTTGACGAATGCACCGAAGAGAAAATCGCCAAAGCAGGTGTCGGCGAGCGTGGCGGTAAGCGTACCCAAGACCTTGTCTTTATCGAATGAAGTAAAGAATCCGGTTTTATCGTGACCGTGCAGGTACTGCTCGGCGAAAGATTTTCTGTAGCTTTTGCTTTGCAAATGAAGGGTCAGGTAGACCTTGAATTCATCCAGAGAGGCATATTCATACAGCGGTCGTCGGGGTTCGTTCGGCATGTAAACCACACAACGGGCCTTCGAATTGCTATCAATGGAGACCTTGGTAAATACCAGTGCCCCACAGATGCAAGTGTCATGAATCATCAGCCCTTGCCAAAGCACCGGCCCGCCATCAAACAGTGCGTCCCTGGTTTGACCCGCTGGGAGGTCCTGTTCGATCACGTTCAGCAGCATTGTGTAAGCGGCTTGGGTGATGTCCTTTTTCAGGTAGGCCATGTGGAGGGCGACTTGCAGGTCCAGCACCTTCAACCGCCGGATGTCGGCGACAGAGGCCCGATCATCGACAGGCGCGCCTTTTTCGGGTTTGGCCGGCAACGCCAGGGCCTCGTCAATATGCCGCTGATAGCGGGCGCCCAAGTCGAGTTCACGACAGAGTGTTGCGAATTTATCGGGGGTTATTTCAGTGCCTGACTGGACCTTTGCATCGATCCGAATCACTGAGCCCGCCGACACTCCGTCAATTTTCGCTTCCCCGGAGGTGAAGTTTTCCATGGCCGCGTGAAGCAGGCTGCGTGAGAGGGTGTCCGCGTTGTTCAAGTAGCCGAGAGGAAACAGTCCTGTTGACGAATATTCTTTTTTGGGGATATCCAGCGTGTCCCGCTCGACGTCGAAATCGATCGTCCATTTACCCTTGAGGAAAGCCGTCAGTTGCTCTTTGCAGAACTCGTCCAGCGGCTTGAGCTTTTCGAGCGCCGTCCTGGCCTTGGCTTGAGCCAGAAATGATTGCTCGAAAGCGGCTTTCAGAGCCTGCACCACTTTCAGATCGGCATTGGCCAACCATTCAGGAATAGACGCCTGCAACACCTCGGCCTTGTCCAGATCGCCGGTGTGTTCCAACAATGCCTCGAGGCGTTGTTCTGGGGTCATGGGTACAGCCGCGGATGTAGACTTGGGTAATTCAGGAGGCATGAGCAATATCCTTATTGCGTTAAGAGGCCCCCAGTTTATGAAGCTCAACAGCCGATTAATAACTCGAATAGCGGATCGAACCGGGGCGCATCCAAGCAGCTACTCCAATGCATCACTTCAATAATTACCACCACCGAAATCCGCATCTGTGCTGCGTTGGCCATTCGGACGATAAAGCCTTCTTATAACCGATCGATCTAAAACTCCCGTTACCGAGTCGGGTCAGTTTCTGAGTACCCGCCGTTTTGGCGCGGTATTGAGTGACCCTCCCCAACGGAAAAACCGGTAAGGAATTTATGTGCGGATTAGCTGGCGAGTTACGTTTTGACAATCAACCTGCAAACCTTGCAGCCGTTGAGCGAATCACCCATCACCTGGCACCACGCGGCCCCGACGCCTGGGGATTTCACAGCCAGGGGCCAATTGCCCTGGGCCACCGACGCCTGAAAATCATGGACCTGTCGAACCGCTCGGCGCAGCCGATGATCGACCATCAACTGGGCCTGTCCTTGGCCTTCAACGGCGCGATCTATAACTTCCCGGAATTGCGCACCGAGCTGGAAAGCCTGGGGTATGCCTTCTATTCCGGTGGCGACACCGAAGTGCTGCTCAAAGGTTTTCACGCCTGGGGTGAGGCGCTGCTGCCGAAAATCAATGGCATGTTCGCGTTCGCCATTTGGGATCGCGATGCCAAACGCCTGTTCATCGCCCGCGACCGCCTCGGCGTCAAGCCGCTGTACCTGTCGCGCACCGGCCAGCGCCTGCGCTTTGCCTCGTCCTTGCCAGCATTGCTCAAGGGTGGGGACATCAACCCGATCCTCGACCCGGTCGCACTCAACCACTACCTGAACTTCCACGCCGTGGTCCCCGCGCCGCGCACCCTGCTGGCAGGTATCGAAAAACTGCCGCCCGCCACCTGGATGCGTATCGACGCCGATGGCACCACCGAGCAGAAAACCTGGTGGACCCTGCCCTATGGCCCGCGCGCCGATGAAATGAACCTGACCCTCGAAGACTGGCGCGATCGGGTGCTCGACAGTACTCGCAATGCGGTGGCGATTCGTCAGCGGGCGGCGGTCGATGTCGGTGTGCTGCTGTCCGGCGGTGTCGACTCGAGCATGCTCGTCGGTTTGCTGCGTGAAGTCGGCGTGGATAATCTCTCGACCTTTTCCATCGGATTCCAGGATGCCGGCGGCGAGCGCGGCGACGAATTTCAATACTCGGACCTGATCGCCCAACACTACGGGACGCAGCATCACCAACTGCGCATCGATGAAAAAGAGATCATCGAACAACTGCCCGCCGCGTTCCGCGCGATGAGCGAACCCATGGTCAGCCACGACTGCATCGCCTTTTACCTGCTGTCGCGGGAAGTGGCCAAGCACTGCAAAGTGGTGCAGAGCGGCCAGGGCGCCGACGAACTGTTCGCCGGCTACCACTGGTATCCGCAGGTCGACGGTGCCGACGATCCTTACGCGGCTTATCGCGAGGCGTTTTTCGACCGCAGCTACGACGACTACGCCGCCACCGTGCAACCGAAATGGCTGACAGCCCATGACGCCGCCGGCGACTTCGTCAAAGAACATTTCGCACTGCCGGGTGCCGACGCCGCCGTGGACAAAGCCCTGCGCCTGGACAGCACAGTGATGCTGGTGGACGACCCGGTCAAACGTGTCGACAACATGACCATGGCCTGGGGCCTGGAAGCGCGCACGCCGTTTCTGGACTATCGCCTGGTGGAGTTGTCAGCCCGGGTACCCGGCAAGTTCAAGCTACCGGGCGGCGGCAAGCAAGTGCTCAAGGAAGCGGCGCGACTGGTGATCCCTAGTGAGGTGATCGACCGCAAGAAAGGCTACTTCCCGGTGCCGGGCCTTAAGCATTTGCAGGGTGACACGCTGAACTGGGTGCGCGACTTGCTGCTCGATCCGAGCCAGGATCGCGGCCTGTTCACCCCGGCCATGCTCGACCGTCTGTTGACCGACCCGCAAGGTCAGTTGACCCCGTTGCGTGGCTCCAAGCTGTGGCAACTGGCGGCGCTGAACCTGTGGCTCAGCGAACAAGGAATCTGATCGATGAAACCCCACGCCACGGCGATCAACCAACGTCTGTTGCGCGGTCAGGCGCCCTCTTACGAGCGTTTGCAGGCGCGTCTGGCCGAAGACGGCAGCACACTTGGCGCGGTACCGATCGCAGTGCATTGCGGTTGGGGCCGGTTGCTGATCGGCCATACCTTTGCCGATGCGGCCAGCCTCGCCCGGGAGTTGCTCAACGAGCAACCCGGCGAACGCGATATCGCGCTCTATGTCGCCGCCCCCCAGCAAGTGCTGGGCCTGGAACCGACGCAGTTGTTCCTCGACCCGTCCGACACCTTGCGCCTGTGGTTCAGCGATTACCGCCAGGCCACCCGGGTGTTTCGCGGTTTTCGTATCCGCCGCGTGCAGAGCGACGCCGACTGGAACGCAATCAACCAGCTGTATCACGCACGGGGCATGCTGCCGGTCGATGCCACCTTGCTGACGCCGCGCCACTCAGGCGGCCCGGTGTACTGGCTGGCTGAGGACGAGGACAGCGGTGCGGTGATCGGCAGTGTCATGGGCCTCAATCATCACAGGGCGTTCAACGACCCGGAAAACGGCTGCAGCCTGTGGTGCCTAGCGGTCGATCCGCACTGTTCGCGACCGGGTGTCGGTGAAGTGCTGGTGCGGCATTTGATCGAACATTTCATGAGTCGCGGGCTGAGTTACCTCGATCTGTCGGTGCTGCACGACAACCGCCAGGCGAAAAACCTTTACGCCAAACTCGGCTTTCGCAACCTCTCGACCTTCGCCATCAAACGCAAGAACGGCATCAACCAGCCGCTGTTTCTCGGCCCCGGCCCCGAAGCCAAGTTCAATCCTTATGCGCGGATCATCGTCGAGGAAGCGCACCGACGTGGTATCGACGTGCAAGTGGATGACGCCGATGCCGGGATGTTCACACTCAGCCATGGCGGACGCCGGGTGCGTTGCCGCGAGTCCCTTAGCGACCTGACCAGCGCCATCAGCATGACGCTGTGCCAGGACAAGAGCCTGACCCACAAAGTGCTCAAGGCTGCCGGCCTGAACCTGCCCGCGCAGCAATTGGCGGGCAACGCCGATGACAACCTGGCGTTTCTCGACGAGCATCACAGGGTGGTGGTCAAGCCGCTGGACGGTGAACAGGGACAAGGCGTGGCCGTGGATTTGCAGACCATCGAAGATGTCCAGCAGGCCATCGAGGCCGCTCGCCGATTCGACAATCGCGTGCTGTTGGAAAGCTTCCACGAAGGCCTCGACCTGCGGGTTCTGGTGATCGGCTTCGAAGTGGTCGCCGCCGCGATTCGTCACCCCGCCGAAGTGGTGGGGGACGGTCAGCATTCCATCGGTGCCCTGATCGAAGCCCAGAGTCGACGGCGACAGGCGGCCACGGGAGGTGAAAGCAAGATCCCGCTGGACCCGGAAACCGAGCGCACCCTGAAAGCCGCCGGCTACGACTACGGCAGCATTCTGCCGGCTGGCGAGCATCTGTTCGTCCGGCGCACGGCGAATCTGCACACAGGTGGGATTCTCGAAGACGTCACCGCCATTCTGCACCCGACCCTGGCGGATGCCGCGGTGCGAGCCGCGCGGGCATTGGACATTCCCATGGTCGGCCTGGATTTGATGGTGTCCGCCGCCAATCAACCGGAGTACGTATTTATCGAAGCCAATGAACGCGCCGGACTGGCCAATCATGAACCGCAGCCGACGGCTGAGCGGTTTGTGGATTTGTTGTTTCCGCACAGTCAGCCGGTTTCCTGACATTGATGTGTTGCCCGTGCCATTGCCTTCGCGAGCAGGCTCGCTCCCACATCTGACCGCAGTTCCCTGTGGGAGCGAGCCTGCTCGCGAAAGCGGTCTGGCAGGCAACGAATTTCCTCCTCATCGAAACCATCGATGCCCTCAACCCATCAGGAGTTTCCATGACCATTAAATATCCCGAACCGGACTTGACCTACCTGCAAAAAGTCCTGCTGGAGATGCTCGCCATTCCCAGCCCCACCGGGTTCACCGATACCATCGTGCGCTATGTCGCCGAGCGACTTGAAGAGCTGGACATTCCGTTCGAGATGACTCGCCGCGGCACCATCCGCGCCACGCTCAAGGGCAGGAAGAACAGCCCCGACCGCGCCGTGTCGGCCCACCTGGACACCATTGGCGCAGCCGTGCGTGCGGTAAAGGACAACGGCCGTCTGACCCTCGCACCGGTGGGTTGCTGGTCCAGTCGTTTTGCCGAAGGCAGTCGGGTGAGCCTGTTCACCGACAATGGCGTGATCCGTGGCAGCGTGTTGCCGCTGATGGCGTCCGGGCACGCGTTCAACACCGCTGTGGATGAAATGCCGATCAGTTGGGATCATGTCGAGTTGCGTCTGGATGCCTACTGCGCGACACGTGCCGATTGCGATTCACTGGGGATCAGCGTCGGCGACTTCGTGGCCTTCGACCCCTTGCCGGAGTTCACCGAAAGCGGCCATATCAGCGCCCGTCACCTCGACGACAAGGCCGGTGTCGCGGCGTTGCTGGCGGCATTGAAAGCCATCGTCGACAGCGGTGAAGAATTGCTGATCGACTGCCACCCGCTGTTCACCATCACCGAGGAAACCGGGAGTGGCGCGGCGGCCGCGCTGCCATGGGATGTCAGCGAATTCGTCGGCATCGACATCGCACCGGTCGCGCCCGGCCAGCATTCCAGCGAACACGCCGTGAGTATTGCGATGCAGGACTCCGGCGGGCCGTATGACTATCACTTGTCGCGGCATCTGCTGCGCCTGGCCAGCGACAACGAGTTGCCGGTACGCCGCGACCTGTTTCGTTACTATTTCAGCGATGCCCACTCGGCGGTCACAGCCGGCCATGACATCCGCACCGCCCTGCTCGCTTTCGGCTGCGACGCGACCCACGGCTACGAACGCACCCACATCGACAGCCTCGCCGCCCTCAGTCGTCTGCTTGGCGCTTACATCCTCAGCCCGCCCGTATTCGCCAGCGACGCGCAACCGGCCACGGGCTCGCTGGACCGCTTCAGTCATCAGATCGAACACGATACCCAGATGGAGAATGATACGCGGGTGCCGTCGGTGGATAGCCTGGTGGGGCAGCGGTCGGATAGTTGATCCGGGATTTTCATCGTCTGGTCTGACGCCTTCGCGGCGATGCGGTGGATCAGACGACACATGAATCCAGGCTAGCCGCAACACAACATTCGCCGTAGCATCGCGCCATTGCTTAGCCGAGGTGCCCCATGCTGATTCCCCACGACCAACTTGAAGTCGACACCCTGACCCGCCTGATCGAAGATTTCGTCACCCGTGACGGCACCGACAATGGCGATGACACGCCACTGGAAACCCGTGTCCTGCGCGTGCGCCAGGCGCTGACCAAAGGCCAGGCACTGATCGTCTTCGACCCGGAAAGCGAGCAATGCCAGTTGATGCTCAAGCACGACGTGCCTAAACATCTATTCGACTGATTTTTTCTTGCGTGGCAGTTTGAGCCGGATCCGCTCGTAGATCTCGCAACGGTGCACATTGATGTGCCGTGGAGCCTCGACGCCAAAACGCACATTGTTTCCGTTGACGGCAAGGACGCGTATGGAAATGGTGTCACCGATGGAAATCAATTCGCCCACAACGCGACTGAGTACAAGCATGGCCTTTGTCCTTCAGGGTTACCGGACCCTGAAGATGCCCGGCGTACGGCGAGCCTTCAAGACAACGGCGGTAATCCAGACCGAACTGACAGCCCACGACCAACTCCCCTGACGGAAACGTCCGACAGGTCGTGTGTATGAAGTTGCAATCCCTCAGGAGGCGGAAAAGCGCGGACCGAACAGGATGACGCTCGCCCCGATCACGCACAGCGCCACGCCGATCCAGTCCGAGCCCAGTGGACGAATCCGCTCGACCACCGCCAGCCAGCCAATCGAGGCAATGATGTAGATACCGCCGTAAGCGGCATAGGCGCGACCGGCGTAGGAGGCTTCAATGCGGGTCAGCAACAGCGCGAACAAGGTCAGGCTGAGCAACGCCGGGACCACCCACCAGACACTCTTGCCCTGACGCAGCCACATCCAGAAGGCGAAGCAACCGGCGATCTCGAACAGCGCCGCCAGAAAAAACCACAGGTAATTGAGCATGCGAACGCCTCGCGAGGATGACCGATGGCGGTCACCCTAACGACGCTGTCGCCTGCGGGCAAGATCAGCCGGCGGTTTGTTTGGCCTTGGCGCGCATCTTGTCGGCCATTACGGTCATTTCGTTGTACAGCAGCTGCGGGTTTTTCTGTTTGAGCGCCCAAGCCATACGACCCTGCTCATGAGGCAGGATCATGAACTCGCCGGCAGCGACCTGTCGGTAGATGTAGTCGGCAATGTCAGCAGCGCTGATGGGCGAACTTTCCAGCAACTTGCCGACCTGGGCCTTCATGGCCGGGGTCGGGCCGCGGAATGAGTCCAGCAGGTTGGTCTGGAAGAATGACGGACAAACCACATGCACACCGACTTCCTGGTGCGCCAGTTCGATCAACAGGCTTTCGGACAACGCTACCACGCCGGCCTTGGCCACGTTGTAGTTGCTCATGGCCGGGCCTTGCATCAAGGCAGCCATCGACGCGATGTTGATGATCTTGCCTTTGCTCTTTTCCAGAAGCGGCAGGAAGGCCTTGCAGCCTTTGACGACGCCCATCAGGTTGATCGCGATCTGCCAGTCCCAGTCTTCCAGGGACAGTTCGCTGAAGAACCCGCCCGATGCCACGCCCGCGTTGTTGACGATCACATCGATACCGCCGAGTTTCACTTCGCAGGCCTGGGCAAAGGCTGTCAGCTGACTGTAATCGCGCACGTCGCAACGCTGGGTAAAACCGTCGCCACCGGCTTCACGCACCAACTTCAAAGTTTCCTGCAAGCCAGGCTCACTGACGTCGGACAAGGCCAGTTGCCAGCCTTCACGCGCCCAGCGCAGCGCGATTTCGCGACCCAGGCCAGAGCCCGCACCAGTGATCATCATGCGATTTTGCATAGCAAACAGCCTTGTTGTTCCGGGGAAGATGCGTCGAGTGTAGCGAAGGATACTGCCCGACCCACGCTCCATCAGATTGCTGAATGGCCCGGGCAAACCCTGGAAGCGTCGCCGACAACTAATGCCACTGGAAAGGAAATAATCCCTTGTTCGAAAAACATTAAAAAAACTTGGAATTTTCTTCGGCGCGCAGCAGTCGGATTTTTTAAGCAGCTCGAATTAATTGCATTCCCGCTGACCACTAACGACTAGGTCATTCCTGAACTCTTACAGCAAGGAAATAGACATGGGCACAATTCTACTCATCATTCTGATCCTGTTACTGATCGGTGGTCTGCCGGTCTTCCCGCACTCCAGAAGTTGGGGTTATGGCCCGTCCGGTATCATCGGCGTGGTGTTGGTGGTGATACTGATCCTGTTGTTACTCGGCAAGATATGAAAGTCTGAAAAACCAACAAAAACCCGCAAAAAAACGATGCCAGTCAGTCAACCTGACTGGCATCGCTGTTTTTGATTCATACGTTAGTGAATATCCCGCTGACCGGGTTGATATTGCCGCCATAAGGCACACTGGTTCCGGCGGCCTTGGCAACGGTTGCCCAGATTCGCTGCATGTCGACGAAGTTCCTGCCGATGACCGGGTTCCCCGTATGATGCGTGCGATCGGCCTGCGCTGTGATATTGAGATAGCGTCCTGCGCCATCCCCGCATTTCAATAAGCCACATGCGCCCCCCATCAACACCAGCGGCATATCGATCGAGTGTTCGGGGGCTCCGTCAGCCATTTCGCTGGTGACTATGACGAGAGTAGAGTCGAGCAGGCTTTGGCCGGGCATGTCCGGGTCCGCATATCTGGACAGCTCATCCATCAACAGTTTGACCTGCCTGACATACCATTGCCGTGTTCCCCTCCAGAGTTCTTCCCCGGCGTAGCGATGAGCGCAATCATGGGGATTCTTGGTGGCACTGACATCTACGATATTGAGCGACTCCGCGGAACGCCCGATCTGAATCGTGGCGACACGGGTGATCCCGCAACTCAAGGCAGTGGCCACCACTTTATGGTGGTCGGCCTGAATACGCGTGCGATGCACGGCCGACTGATAATCCAGCGGCTCGAGGGTTATAGGCTCGCACGCCCCCACGGGCGGCCGTGTCTCCTCAAGGTCCTTGATGACCTGCTCAACTGAATCCAGGTGGGTATCAAGCTTTTGCCGCTGGCCCGGGGAGAGCTTGTTTTTGATTTCCAGGATATCTGCCAGGGATGCCTCCAGCAGTTTTCCGGCTCCAGGCTCCAGTGCACGTCGGGTTTTCGAGGGGGCCTTGAACAACGACTCAGCCATCAGCATGGGATCACGGTAGGGCGTGCGTATCGCATTCCCCTGAAATGACACAAACCAGGGCGTACCGTCGATCCCGGCGTGGGGGCCGGAAAAGAGACTGCGATGCGACGGTTCAGTACCCGGCAGCGCTGCCCCCAGCAAGACATCAATCGATGATTGACTCTGCGCGCTATCACGCAAGACATAGTTCCAGTTGTTATGGCCTGAATTTCCCGGCCCCGAAATAATCCCGCGCAGGTACAACGATTGGCTGCGATATGCCTCCAGTTCTTTACTGACTTCATTCAAGGTAAAGGTCGTGGTATCCGTGCCCTGTGCGGTGGGATGCCACAACCCTCGCCCATCCCCAAAACCACCGCCCTGGTAGGAATCCACCGCCGTTCCGTCGGGTATGACGACAGTCAAGACCTTCAACTGCGCTTGCTCTGACTGCCCCGCCAACGCCATGCGCGCCAACCCGAATTGGGTCAAGGGACCATAGACACCCGCTGCAGCCAGGCCCGCCAGAAAACGCCGACGACTTTTCAGAATGCCCATGATCAATTCCTCTCGGTCTTGTAAATGAACGCTTTGGAAGTACCGAGGGTTCGTAACATCTCTGCCAGTGAACCTGAGGTTTTCAAGCCATCGGCAATTGCCCTCACAATACCCGAGGTCTGTGCATCCGATTTGTTGCCGAACATGAACCGGAAGTAACTGTCGGCCATGCAGTACTGGGATGCCGGATGCCGTGGAACAATGTTGGCGATACCGCGAACGTCATTGACGTGCTCGGTACCGGTCGAACTCAAGAAGGGACCGGAGGCGTTGATCGGCAACATCTGTGGATATTGCTCATAGTTGTAGGCTTTTTCCTGAGTACGATAACGACCGGCGGCGTCGTAATGCTCCATGGAGGCGCCGGTGTTATTCATGAATTGGTGACATTGCCAGCAGCGCCCTCCTGACGCTTGCTCACCGTTGATCAAATCCCAGCGCTCACGGGTGGTAAAGGCCCGAGCTGGATACACAGGACCTACAGGATCGGGCTCCACCGGAGCGCCGAACTCACGGCAGAACATTTGCTCGCGAATCATGATTCCGCGCTTGACCAGTGAGGTGGTCTCCAAGTCCGACGTGGCCGCCTGAGTCAGCCCCAGATGCAACAGCCCTCCCCGTTTTTCGTCCACCGCGACCTTTTGCATCGTGCTGCCCGTCACACCGCTGATGCCATAATGCGCAGCCAGCGTTTGATTCAAATAGGTGAAACCGGGATTGAACAACTTACTCAGGGTGCCTGAATCCAGCATCATGTTTTTGCTCAGCAGATACTGCTCCTGCGCCATGAGCTCAATCATTGGCTTGGTGAGTCCCGGTTTTTCCTGAACACCGCGAACGGTTTTGACGTAATAGCTGATGAAGCGATTGAACTGCTCGATGCCGCGATCCGTCTGCATCATTCGCTCGATCTCTGCGGAGATCTGTTGTGAGGTCTGCAATTCATTGCGCTGCGCCTTGGCCAATAGTTCAGCATCCGGCGTAGTGCCCAGGAAGCTGTAAGAGAGGGCGGTCGCGACCTCGAACGGCGTTAGCTGGTACACGTTGCTGGCCAGTGCTGTCGCGGTCCCCAGCTCCGAGCGATAAAGAAAATGCGGCGACATCAAGAGCGCGGTAATCAGGGCGGGCGCACCCTTCTCGTCGAGAAGTGCCTGGTAACGCGAACGCTCCACGTCAGTCACGGGTCGACGGAACAGCTGATAACCCAGAGAGGTCACCAGATCGGTCCCTGCCCGGGAGATGGCCAGTGCCTTCAATCGTGCTGGCGGAACCTCTTCGGCCACCGACAAAGCCACGTCGTACAGCGCTTTGACGTCCTCCGCCTGCAGAACGCCCTTGTTCGCTTCACCCGGGTACTTGAAGTCTTTTTCCGATTTGTCGGGCGGCAGCTTATCGGGATTGATCTCCACACCCAGGATGTCCCTGACGCTGGCGGTGTATTCACTCGGCGTCAGCAATCGCAACTGCCGTGCGCCATAGGACTCACCCTGATCCAGGTAACGTTTCCAGACAAAGTCGAACAAGTGATTGCTGATCTCGGTCGCACAGGTGGTATCGCAATGCCCTGATACCGGCATGCTCTTGATGTGACTGACCAGCGCGTCCCGCCCCGCCA
This sequence comes from Pseudomonas sp. G(2018), assembly GCF_005502415.1. Classification (NCBI taxonomy): domain Bacteria; kingdom Pseudomonadati; phylum Pseudomonadota; class Gammaproteobacteria; order Pseudomonadales; family Pseudomonadaceae; genus Pseudomonas; species Pseudomonas sp. G(2018). Next base: position 20,419 of record NZ_SCOO01000004.1, read on the forward strand.
CACTCCAGAGCAAGGCCTTGCTCGCACTGTCGAAATACTCGACCGAGTGACATTTCGTACAGGCGCCCGCCAGGACCGATTCGCCCAGGCTCTCGACATTTCGATAGGCCATGGCTGGAAGCTGCTGGTCCTCGCTGGACTCATCAATGGCCAATCGTTCCAGTTCCGGTTCGGGTTTTTCTTTTCGGTAAAACGGGTAGATGACCTTGTAGTTGCCATAGTCGAAGAGCTTCGTGGTACTACCGCCCCATGGAACCTGTATGACCTGTGGCTCGGCATTGCTTTGGTTTTCGTCAACCAGGCTGACGTGCCATTGAGCGTCGGTGACCGAAGCAGGTTTGGCCGGTGCCTTGATCGTAACCTTGACCTCAAGCTTGATCGGCCGCTCGCGGTATCGCAGATAGATGCTCTGACTCTGGCTGGTTTCCGATAGCGTGACGGAGGTGTTGCGCACCACGGGAATCCAGTTTTTCACGTCATTGAGACGCAACTGATATTCGCCATAGGCAAGCCCCTTGAGCACCAGCGCGGCCTCATTATCTGCCGGGTTCAATGACATTTGCACCAGCCGGCTATTGCCATCGGGTCCAATCAGGTAACCGCTGGCCATCTCGTTTTCCAGCCCATCGGGGGGCAACATCGGGAGCAACGCCAATTGAGTCGCCGGCAACCCTGTCGCGTCATAACGCACGCGATAAATGACCCCGGCGACGTCGTCACTGATCAGCAGGCTGCCATCGGCCAGTTCAAGAAACTCGACGGGGCGGCCTATGCATGAGTTGTCCAGGCAATAGACATCAAATTTTTCCGGATCCTGCACAAAGTCATTGATCAGCGGGATCTGGCTGACCACTCGTGAACCCTGAGTGGTCAACATCTGGATATCCATGCCTGGGCGGGCGGTGGAGCCCGCACCATGCACCGCGACCAGCAAACGCTGAGTACCGGGGGTGGTCGGGTAACCGCTCCAGAATTTGACGCCGAGCGGCGCCGTGTTGGTCCCCGACTCAAAAGCGGCTGGCACATAATCAGAAGGCTTGATCTGCTCGAGCGACTTGTCGGAAACAATCGCGCCTGGCACCAAGGGGGGCTGGATCACGCCCGGGTTCTGGTATTCCTCTTGGGTGAATCCGGGAGTGCCTTTGCCGAACCGATACGGCACGCCGAAAAGTAACCTGGGACCGCTGATTACGTTGACTTCATCAGGGTTGGGAAAACCCTGGCGATTGTTGTCGCTGAACCATAGCTTGCCGTCCTGGGGGTTCCAGTCGAAGCCCACGGAATTGCGCACCCCCGAGGCAAGAATCTCGGACTCGCCGGTTTCCAGGGAGTAACGCAAGATCGTCCCATAACGCTTATCGGCGGGGATCATGCACAGGTTGCAGGGAATACCGACCGCCGTATAAAGCCACTTGTCCGACGCATCGAGCGGGTTGAAACGCAAGGGGTGTTTCATGTGCCAGATGCGCGTGTTCGAACCCGACGCCAAGGGGGGCAAGGGAAACAGATTGTCGTCAGCCGGAAAGTTGAAAACCCGCTCGGGCTTCGGATCCTTGTAATGGTCGTCCGCGTTACGCAAGACATACAGGCCACCCGTGGTCGAGTAATACAGATCGCCATCGCGATAGGCCACGCCATGGGGTTCTTCCAGACCGCTGGCGATCACATAAATCCCCGTCGGCTTGCCTGCCCCATCCAGTGGCAGCGCGTAGATCATGTCGGCGATTTTTCCGTCATAGACGTACGACGGAATCGCGCTGGAACCGACATAGAGTACGTTCTTGCCCATGGCCATCTGCCGGGGCTGAACAAGACCTTGGGCAAACAGCTCGACTTTTATCCCCGGCAAACCACTGAGTTTGCTCACCTCCACCGGCGGCCGGTACTTCACCGCCACCGCTTGTTCTTCCCCCTGAGCCTCCTTGAACGAGACAATGCGCGGGGTGTTCAGCGGGATGTAACCATCGGCGCTGTTCATGACCAGTTGGTAGTCGCAAGCTTTCAGGTTATCGAGGTGGATCGTTTCGTTGGCCTTCGCGCTGATTGCAATCTCCTCGGCCTTGCAGCGCAAGGTACCGGTGACCACCTGATCGGCACGAGCGACACCGGGCACCGCCGGTTTCAAGGGTGCCTTGCCGCTGAGGGTGGCAAAACTCAAGGTCAGGCGATTGCCCTCGAAGCCGCCGCATTCACCGAGCTCCTTCCATGCATCCTTCCACGGACCGCCGACCACCAATGGCTCATAGACCGGCAGCCGGCACCATTGCCAACTGCCGACACCCAGCGGTGCCTCTTCATCTTTCCAGCATTCAAACTGTCGGCCGGTGTGCTGGACCTGTTGCCCCTGTTCATAGACCTTACCCTTTTCATAAGGGGGCGCAGTACAGGACTGAGGCGAGGGCGTTGAATCTGATGTTCTGGCGAACATCACCAAAGCGATGACAGCGGCGAGCGCCACCAGACCCAGGAGCAACAGCAAACGAATCACACCGACAGACTTAGTCATGAAGCAAGCCTCACTCGTCAGCCAAGTGCTTCAACCCGTCGGACAAATCTGCTGATTAGGTGTCCTGCGGTGAACCACCTGAACCGAAGTGGCCGGCCAGAAAGAGCCAATGCCAACCCCGATGTTTCTATTGGAATGTCTTCCAATGCGGTTCCACTGCATGACCAAGACATGGCCCGAAAGCCATAGAGACAGGAACAGATCGACACTCATCCTTGCCACACTGCACACTATCAACGTCGCTGTTGCAAACGTCGGCTCAGGTGGCGCAAGCACCTGTATAAAACGCCCATCCCCCTGGGCTGTCTACTGTCAACGTTGACAGGTACAAGCCTTGATTTGCCAACCATCACGTCCCACAGAGGCATAAAAAAATCCGATGCCCGGACAGGCATCGGATTCAGTTTTTTTGCTTTTAACGGTCAGGCGCGCAGGCTTGACTGATCGGTATCAGCCCCCGCGGAGCTTGGCTTAATCCGGCTTGCCGTCGATGACACCGGCGGTGTTATCGATCAGGCTTTTGGTCGCCGTCTGCAGGAACGCTTCCAGTCTGGTTTTCATCTCGGCAGTGCCCGGTGCATCCGGCACGACTTCGGCGTGCGGCTTGGCGCCCAGTTCGTAGCGATACATCTTCGGCGCCATGTCCTTGTCCCTTGGCAGCACCAGAATCTGGTCGACCGTCACGATGGCCGTGGTCTGCTCGCTGCCCGATGGCTTGATCACGCCGAAACCGGTATCGCCCTCAGGGAGGTTGAGCAGGTCGCGCCCCCAGCACTGATGGCGCACTTCCCCGCCGATCCGGCCCATGATGGTCGGCACGATGTCGACTTGAGTGCCGACGGTGTGGTCAAGCTTGCCGAACTTTTCCTGGATGCCCGGTGCGATCATCAGCATCGGCACATTGAAACGGCCCAGGTCCATTTCGGTGATCTGACGCTCGTTGCCGAAACCGTGGTCGCCGACAACGACAAACAGGGTTTCCTTGAAGTACGGCTCCTTGCGAGCCTTCTCGAAGAACTGACCCAGCGCCCAATCCGCGTAACGCATGGCGGTCAAATGTTCGTTCAGACTGCCGCGATCGGTTACGCGCTCGACCGGCAATGGCGTCGGCAAGGCGTATGGGGTGTGGTTGGACAGCGTTTGCAGCAAGGCATAGAACGGTTTCTTGTCCTTGCCGTCGCGAGCCTTCAGCTCTTCCAGGCCACGGTCGAACATGTCCTGGTCGGACACGCCCCAGGTCGGGTCGGAGAACACCGGATTGACGAAATCGTTACGCCCGATGAAGTTGGTCATGCCCTGATTGCTGAAGAAGCCCGACTGGTTATCCCAGGCGAAGTCGCCGTTGTAGACGTATACATCGTCGTAGTCACGGGCGCTGAGCAACTGCGGCAGGCCAGACAACTTGTGGCTGCCTTCCGGCGTCTGCATCAGGTATTCGAAACCCGGCAGGTTCGGGAAGCACGCCATGGTGGCGAACATGCCCTGGTGAGTGTGGGTACCGTTGGAGAAGAAGCGGTCGAACAGCAGGCCTTCCTGCGACAGTTTGTCGAGGTAGGGCGTGATGTTGCCCGGTGCGCCCAATGCGCCCACCGAGTGACCGGCCATGCTTTCCATCAGGATCACAACGACGTTCTTGATCGGCAGGGTCTTGTCGGCCGGTGGCAGGTAGTCGCGACGCACCGCCGCGGTCTCGCCATCCACCAGTTTGTCGTCCTTCATCACCAGCATGTCGCGCACGGTCTGCTGTGCCATCGGTTGAGGCAACGTGGCTTTCCAGATGTTGTCGCGATCTTCGGACATCCGGCTCTTCGCCGCCGCCACCAGGGACAGCGTGCCGTTGAGGCCCAGTTGGTTGGCGAAGTTGGAATCGGTGGTGTAGACGTCACCCCAGCGCATTGGCGGGCCCTGGCGCAAAGTGCCACGGGCCGCGACTACGCAGATCAGCAGGCAGACCACGAACACCATAATGCGTGTGTACCAGGGCGCGACCCGGCGTGTGCTGATGCTGCCGCCACTGAACGGACCACGGGGACGGGTGGCGCGGTCGGCGCCCTTGAACGCCAGGCTGAGGATCCAGGTGCCTACAGCCCAGGCCAGCAGGTAGCGAACCACCGGAAAACCGTACCAGAGCATGCTCATCACGGTTTTCGGGTCTTCCTTCACATACTGGAAGACCAGGCCGTTGAGGCGCTGGTGGAATTCACGGTAGAAGTCCATCTCCATCAGGCCCAGGAACAGCGCGATGCTGGAAGCCACCGTCAGCCACAGACGGAAGAACCCACGCGCCGCCATGGCCCGGGCACTGAACAGTGCCAGGATCAGCGGAATGCTGAGGTAGACCACCAGACGCAGGTCGAAACGCAGGCCGTTGGCGAACGCTTCGATAAAGGTCGAGGCTGGAGTATCGAGGATCATTTCGCGGTTGTAGACCAGCAGCGCGAGGCGCAGCGCGGAAAACATCACCATCATGACCAGAGCGCACAGCAGCGTGTAGGCCAGATGCGATTTGACGGTCGGTTGCAGCAGGCGACTCGAGGCTCGCTGCTGACTCAGGGCGTCCGGGATTGCCATGTCGTATTAGGACCCATTGGAAGTTGAAGTTTCAAAAAAACAGCTGCGCCCTGCCCTCTGTTGGCCAGTACTCGACCCCGGGGTTTGCGCGGTGCGCAAATGGTGCACGATCAACCGCGGCATTGCCATTGATTAGTGTCCGGGTATGCCGGCGCGCGCGAATTGTCTTGGAGTGTTTGTGAAAATTTTGTGCAACGCATATTCGGAAACAAATTAAAGACTGTGGTTTGGTGGCGACTGGGCTTTTGATTGTGTGCATATCCGCAGCTCCCAGAGGGAAATGAGCACATCTGCCAAAGCGAGGTCGGCTATCAGGCCGCCGCGCTTTGGCTTTTGATCGAGGCCCCCGATCAAATCAAAACCTACTTCTCAGCCCGAGCCTTGAGCGCTTTCAAGGTATTGAACGGCGCATCCACCACAAACTTGTTGGCAACCATCGACGGTACGCTGCCACCCGGCTCGGTGTGCACCTGATAGGTCACTTCAACCTGATCGCCCTTCGGAACGAACTTCCAGAAGCCATCAACCTTGGCGACCCGCACAAAACCTTTTTCTTCAGGAAGATACTTGGGCACACCTTCGAGCTTGCGGGTCAGACTGCCGTCGGCGCCTTCGAGGGTGGTGATATGCAGCACCGAATCACGCGGGGTGACCGGCCATGGGGTATTGAATTGGGTATAGGTCCAGCTCTGATCGCCCTCGTGCTTGAGCAACTTCTGGGTCTTGCATTCGTGAATCCAGGCACAGGCGCCCGACACGTCATCCTGCAATGCCCGCAGTTTTGCCACGGTGGTTTTCATCAGAGTGACGCCCTGGTAAGCCTTGTAATCGGAACCGGCCACTTCGCTCAGGGACACCTTGATGCCGTCTTCATTCTTGGCGACCTTCCAGTCTTCAGCCTGGGCGACCGGGGTGGCCAATAAAGCCAACAACCCACACAGCACAGCCATACGATGCAGCGAACCCATAGTTTTATTCCTTATTGTTGAAGTTCTGTTCCTTGGGCTCGCACCTCCGATCACCTCCAGGTTTTTCGCAGGTGATCGCAGGTGATCGCAGGTGCGAGCCCACACATCACGCGGCCGTCATTTGCTCCCACCAGCCAAGCAGCCGGATCGCTTCTTCGCTACTGCTTCCGCACACCTCGGGGTCGGCGTCGAATGCCGAACACACCGCTGGACGTTCCGGTTGGCCGAAAATACTGCACAGGTTATCGGCAGACAGTTGCAGGCAACGTTCACCGGCGGCTTTGCCATTGGGCATACCGGGAATAGGTGAACTGATGGATGGGGCAATGCAGCAGGCGCCACAGCCTTCACGGCACTTCATGACGACGAGTTCCTCGCGACGGGCAATGTGTTAAAGGACGGGGCACAGAGTAACCGCTAAAACAGTTGTTTTAAATTACCGGGCCGTGGGTTTTTCCCTACTGGGGGGTGTGACTGACCAGTCTCCGACAAAGCGTCTGTCCGGCGGGGTTACAAACGGACTGGATTCAGCGCTTGAACTCGAACTCCAGCGCCGCGCCTTCGACTTCCCGGCGCTCTTCATTGCGCAGTTGCAACTGCATTTCGTTGCTGATCAAGCGACCGTTGAGCTGGAACTGGCTGCTTTTGTCACCGAACATTTGCGGCAACACCGGTTCTCGCGTGGGTAATGGCACAGTACCGACCGGCTTGAACTCCTCGGCCATGTCCTTTGGCAGACTCAAATCCAGATCAACGGGAGGGAGTTGGGTCTTCACCACTTCACTGGCCGGCTTCGACTTGGCGGCAATCGGTGGGCGTTTTTTTACCGCCGCCGCTTTCTTTTTGACCGGTGCAGTTTTTTTTGCGGGCGTATTTTTTTTCGAAGATGTGCTTGCCGCCGGTTTTTCCTGAGCAGAAGCGGCCACAACGGATACCGGCTGAGCGCTGGCTAACAGGCAGATCAACAACCAGGCGGCAGTACGAATCGGTTTCATGGATCCAACGGCGCACTTCGCGCAAACGACAGAGGATACATATGCTCGCTCGTTGCAGGCGCCGTGACAAGCGCCTACAGCAAGAACCCGCCCGCCCGTCAAAAGCCGCTGGCCGTCTCCTGGCAGAGTTGGGTGGCCAGCATGCCCAAGGTCATCAACGCGCGTTCTGCCTCCCGGTTCCATGGGATGCCACAGTTCAGCCGAATACAGTGATTGAACTGCTCGGTGTTACTGAAAATCAGCCCCGGCGCGATACTGATGCCCTGTTGCAACGCTCGCACGTGCAGCTCCTGGGTATTGACCCGTCCCGGCAGGCTCACCCACAAAATGAAACCGCCGGTCGGCCGGGTCATTTGCGTGCCTTCGGGGAAATATTGCTGCACTGCCAACTGGAAGGCGCTGAGGTTCTTGCGGTACTCCTGACGGATGTAACGCAAATGCCGGTCGTAACCGCCATTCTCCAGATACGCAGCAATGCCCATCTGCGTGACGCTGCAGGCAGAATGGGTGCTGAAGGTCTGCAGGCGCTGGATTTCCTGCTGATACTTGCCGGCGATCATCCAGCCGATTCGCACACCCGGCGACAGGGTTTTGGAGAAGCTCGAGCAATAGATCACCCGGTCCAGCCGGTCATAGGCCTTGAGCGCCTTGGTGCGCCCCTGCTCGAACATCAGCTCGCCGTAGATGTCGTCCTCGACCACCTGGATATCGAAATCCGACGCCAGGCGCAGCAGTTGTTTCTGCCGCTCTTCCGGCATGGTGCCGCCCAATGGATTGCTCAGGCGCGTAGTCAACACCAGCGCCTTGATCGACCACTGGTTGGCCGCCAGTTGCAGGGCTTCGAGACTCATGCCGGTGGAGGGATCGCTGGGGATCTCGATGACCTTGAGCCCCAACAGATCGGCCAGCTGCAGCAGACCGTAGTAGGTCGGCGATTCGGCGGCGATCAGATCACCCGGCCGGGTCAGCACCCGCAAGGACATCTGCAAGGCGTCTACACAGCCATGGGTAATCACCACTTCCGACGGATCGACCACCACCCCGGCATCGCGCATGCGGATTGCCACTTGTCGGCGCAGCGGCTCGAAACCGGGGCTGAACATATAGCTGAAGGCACGGGGGCTATGGAAACGGGTGACCTTGGCCAATTGCTGATGCAGGGCCCGTACCGGCAGATAATCGACGCTCGGCACTGCGGCACCCAACGGGAATACACCTTCGCGGCGGGATTCGACCAATACCTGCTGGATGATGCTGCTGCGGGTGACCAGACCCGGGCGTTCTACCCTGGCGATGTCCGGCGTCGGCGCGGTCAGGGCCGGCGTCTGGTGCACGTAGTAACCCGACTGCGGCCGGGCACGGATCAACCCCTGATCTTCAAGGTTGGCATAGGCCTGTAACACGGTGGCATGGCTGACATTGAGCTGCGAGCTCATCTTGCGCACCGAAGGTACGCGCTCCCCCGGTTGATAGACACCTCGGCGGATGTCTTCGGCCAGTTGCTGAGCAATACGTTGGTAGAGCAAGAGATTGGTCATGACGCAGCACTCGATTTCACAGGCATTTTATTCTTGTCGGAAACGATACCGGAACAGTTTAGAAGTGTACTGGGACAGTTGCCACAATAGTCGACCATACAGTGCAGTGTCAGCAAAATCTGTACTGCTTTTTTCGGAAAGCACGGGTATCTGCAGGCGCAAAAAAACCCGGCGCTGACTTGGCAGGCCGGGTTTTCCAGTGACGCAACCCTTAGCGAGCGGCGCCGAGCTGGCCTTTTTCGTCCGAGAACACAATTTCCACCCGACGGTTCTGCGCCCGGCCCCGCTCGGAAGCGTTGGCGTCCACCGGGTACTCATCGCCGTAACCTTCGACCTTGATGCGCTTATCGTCGATGCCCAGGTCCATCAGCACATCCGCCACCGATTGCGCACGGTCACGGGACAGCTTGAGGTTTTCCTGTTTGCCGCCTGTGCTGTCGGCATAACCTTCGATACGCACCACACGCTTGGGGTTGAGCTGCAGGAACTGCACGATCTTCAACACCACGCGGTTAGCCGAGTTTTTCAGCTCCGCTTCACCGGTGTCGAACAGCACGTCGCCCAGGGTCATCACCAGACCACGGTCGGTCTGGGTGGTGGCCAACGCCACTATCTGCTCTTCGAGCCATTTGCCCTGCTGCTGCACGCTGAGCAACTTGGATTCACGCAAGGCCAGTTGCAGGCGCTGCCTCTCCAGCTCGAGCTTCGCGGCGCGCTCTTCGTTGAGTACCTGATTGGTGTGTTCCCGGGCGATTTCGCTGTAGCGCTGGCTCAGGTAAGCGTAATGCGCCACGTCGGAGCCGCTGCCCCAATAGCTGGACAAACGGTCGGCGCGCGCAAGGGACTCGCCGGCGCGAATCACATCCTTCGGCGCGATTCGCAACACGTTGGAGTCTTCCTTGACCTTCTGGAAGTCGGCCCCCGCCTGCTGCAACGCCGCTTCGCTATGTTGACCCGCGCAGCCGTAAAGGCTCGCGCAACCTGCCAGGATCAAACCACCGACAACTTTCGACCCGAGGCTCATTGGGCATCCCCCAATTGCTTGCGCAGGCGGGCGATACGGGTGTTGAGTACGTCCAATTGCGCCTCGCTCTTGAGGGTCAGGACCCGGGCCTCAGCCAGACGCGCATCCAGCTCGGCCTGCTCGGCCCGCATGCGTGCGTTCCTGAAGGATTGGTCGTTCATGCTGCCCTTGGCACGGTTGAACTTGTCTTGGGCCAGCTTCATTTCCGGTACTTCATCAGCCGTGGCGCCAACGGCCTTGGCTTGCTCAAGTGCCTGCTCGGTCAGGCGCATTTGTTCATTCGGCGCCGGATCGGCTGCACAACCCGCCAGAGCCAGAACGGCCAGGGCAACGAAAAGAGGTCGGATACTCACTAAAAATCCCTACTGTTTTGGGGTACTGACAGATTGTTTCTGCTGCGCATTCCAACGTTCGATGTTGCGCTGCAGCACGGTCTCGGTCAGTCCGGACGCGGGCAATTCTGTCATCTTTTTGGCCAGCTGTCCGCGCAACCACGGATCGTTACAGGCCGAGTTATGGGAAACCGCCAGATACAGTCCCGGCTTGTCGACCGGCTGCGCGCGAGCGATCAGGTCGTTGGCCATGCCCAGGGTCTGCGCCATTGCCATGCCCGAGTAGCGTCCGGCGAGAACAAATTCCACCTCGCCCAAAAGCAATTTCTGAAAGGCCTGGGTCAGGTTGGCGGTGCGGGACAAGGTCAATTGCTGCTCGGCGAAAGTGCCGAATGCCGAGGTCATTCGAGACTTTTCCGACAAAGCGCCGGCATGACCATGCAGATCCTGCACATCGTTGTAGACCAGTGGCGAATCCTTGCGGGTCCAGACCAGGTAATCGTTCTCCAGCAACGGAGGATGAATGTAGTCCAGGGATTGCAGCTCGCCGGCCATCAACGGTGCATCGGCCAGCATGTCCATGCGACCGCTGCGTACTTCGTCCAGGGCCTGGGCGCGTTTGCCGGCATAAAGCAGTTCGACCTTGATGCCCAACTCCGCCGCCACGTGCTGCAATAGATCGGCACTGGCGCCAACCAGCTGCTTGGGGTTTTGCGGGTCTTGCCACAAATACGGTGGTGCATCCGGGCTGCCGGTCACCACCAGGCGTTCGCACTTGCCCGCCGCGACGGCCAGTCCCGGCAGCAACGCCAACCCCGCGAGCATTGACCAGCCAGATACGCGATGCAGATCCATGGCGACAATCTCCCAATCAAATCCGGAACAAAAAAAAGCCCGACCAAAAGGTCGGGCTCTTTATAAGTGAAGCCGCCGGATTAGACCAGCTTCTCCAGCTCAGGGATGGCTTCGAACAGGTCCGCCACCAGGCCGTAATCGGCCACCTGGAAGATCGGCGCTTCTTCGTCCTTGTTGATCGCAACGATCACTTTGGAGTCTTTCATGCCGGCCAGGTGCTGGATCGCGCCGGAGATACCGACGGCGATGTACAGCTGTGGCGCAACGATCTTGCCGGTCTGACCGACCTGCATGTCGTTAGGCACGAAACCTGCGTCGACCGCGGCGCGGGAAGCACCGACGGCAGCGCCCAGCTTGTCGGCCAGGGCGTACAGGTGTTTGAAGTTGTCGCCGTTCTGCATGCCGCGACCGCCGGAAACGACGATCTTGGCAGCGGTCAGTTCCGGACGATCAGATTTAGCAAGCTCTTCGCCGACGAAGCTGGAAGTACCCGCGTCGTGAGCAGCGGCAACGGCTTCAACGGCCGCGGAACCACCTTCCGCGGCAACCGGGTCGAAACCGGTGGCACGCACGGTGATCACTTTGACCGCAGCGTTCGACTGAACGGTAGCGATGGCGTTACCGGCATAGATTGGACGCTTGAAGGTGTCAGCGCTTTCTACCGAGATGATCTCGGAGATCTGATCAACGTCCAGCTGCGCGGCAACGCGTGGCAGGATGTTTTTGCCGTTGGAAGTGGCGGCAGCCAGGATGTGGCTGTAGCCCTTGCCCAGCTCGGCAACCAGTGGCGCAACGTTTTCCGGCAGCTGATGCGCGTAAGCGGCATTGTCAGCGGACAGGACTTTGCTCACGCCAGCGATTTTCGCAGCGGCTTCAGCCACGGCGCCAGCGCCCTGGCCGGCAACCAGGACGTGGATGTCACCGCCGATTTTGGCAGCGGCAGCCACGGTGTTCAGCGTGGCCGGGGCCAGCACTTTGTTGTCGTGTTCAGCAATAACCAAGATAGTCATTTAGATTACCTTCGCTTCGTTTTTCAGTTTCTCGACCAGTTCAGCCACCGACTTGACCTTGATACCCGCGCTGCGTGCAGCAGGCGCTTCGACTTTCACGGTTTTGTTGGTGGAGGCGGTGGAAACGCCCAAAGCGTCCGGAGTCAGCACTTCGAGAGGCTTCTTCTTGGCTTTCATGATGTTTGGCAGGGACGCGTAGCGCGGCTCGTTCAAACGCAGGTCGGTGGTGACGATGGCCGGCAGTTTCAGGGAAACCGTCTGTGCGCCGCCGTCGATTTCGCGAGTCACGGCAACCTTGTCACCGCTGATTTCGACTTTCGAAGCGAACGTGCCCTGACCGTAACCGCTCAAGGCGGCAAGCATCTGGCCCGTCTGGTTGTTGTCGCTGTCGATGGCTTGCTTGCCAAGGATCACCAGCTGAGGCTGTTCCTTGTCGACAACAGCTTTCAACAGTTTGGCAACGGCCAGGGAAGTCAGATCTTCGGCGGATTCGACGAGGATGGCGCGGTCGGCGCCCAGAGCCAGCGCGGTGCGCAGTTGCTCTTGAGCGGTGGACGGGCCGACGGAGACGACGACGATTTCAGTCGCAACACCTTTCTCTTTCAGGCGCACGGCTTCTTCCACTGCGATTTCGCAGAACGGGTTCATCGACATCTTGACGTTGGCAAGATCGACGCCGGAATTGTCCGCCTTGACGCGGACCTTGACGTTGTAATCCACAACGCGTTTGACAGCTACAAGAACCTTCATGGATTCCTCGTTACTCTCCGGTGAAAAGAAAGTCGCCTAGGCGAACCTGGCGGTTGATGCTCATGGGGCGCAAGGGCACCTCTAAAAACGCCGGCATCCGTGTCAAGTGACCATCGCTCACGATGCTCATGACCGTTCGTCAGTGGTGACCGACAAGTCATTCAATATCGCGGCGTGTAAACTGCGCGGCTAACCTCAACTGCGCATCACCTTGTACTGCCATCGCCCTGTCTTTAGAGGTGCTCTTGAAACCAACATTCAGCCTACGGCGAGCGCAAAACCGCCCGTATCTTGACCGGAACACCTATTCCGGTCAATACGGCAAAATAGCCGTTCATAACCCGCGTGACTTTGATTTCTCTGGCTTTGAGCCAATTCAAACAAACGTTTGTATTGGACCCTGAGAGTGGTGTAGATATAATGCGCCACCCAAAGAGAAAGGTGGTTGATCGATTGTCCGCTCCCGACGTTGCGCTGGGATTCATGGATGCGACACCTAACCTCCAAAATTAGAAAAAAACTGTTGAGCCTTGAGTAGGAGATAGCCTGTGGAACGCGAATACATGGAATTCGACGTGGTCATCGTCGGTGCCGGCCCCGCTGGCCTGTCCGCCGCCTGCCGATTGAAGCAGAAGGCCGCCGAAGCCGGTAAGGAAATCAGCGTCTGCGTGGTTGAAAAAGGCTCCGAAGTCGGTGCTCACATCCTGTCCGGTGCCGTGTTCGAACCACGGGCCCTGAACGAATTGTTCCCGGATTGGAAAGAACTTGGCGCGCCGCTGAACACCCCGGTCACCCGCGATGACATTTTCGTGCTGAAAAACGCCGAAAGCGCGCAGAAAATTCCAGACTTCTTTGTGCCCAAGACCATGCACAACGAAGGCAACTACATCATCTCCCTGGGCAACCTGTGCCGCTGGCTGGCCCAGCAGGCCGAGAACCTGGGCGTTGAAATCTACCCGGGCTTCGCCGCTCAGGAAGCGCTGTTCGACGAAAACGGCGTGGTTCGCGGAATCATCACCGGCGACCTGGGTGTTGACCGCGAAGGTCAGCCGAAAGAAGGCCTGTACACCCCGGGCATGGAGCTGCGTGGCAAATACACGTTGTTCGCCGAAGGCTGCCGCGGCCACATCGGCAAGCAGCTGATCAAGCGCTTCAACCTCGACAACGATTCCGACGTACAGCACTACGGCATCGGCCTCAAGGAAATCTGGGAAGTCGACCCGGCCAAGCACCAGCCTGGCCTGGTGGTCCACACCGCTGGTTGGCCGATGGACATCATGGGCACCGAAAACACCGGTGGTTCGTTCCTCTATCACCTGGAAAACAACCAGGTCGTGGTCGGTCTGATCGTCGACCTGTCCTACAGCAACACCTTCCTGTCGCCGTTCGACGAGTTCCAGCGCCTCAAGCATCACCCGGTGCTCAAGCAGTACCTGGAAGGCGGCAAGCGCATCAGCTACGGCGCCCGCGCCATCTGCAAGGGCGGTCTGAACTCGCTGCCGAAAATGGTCTTCAAGGGCGGCGCGCTGATCGGTTGCGATCTCGGCACCCTGAACTTCGCCAAGATCAAGGGCAGCCACACTGCGATGAAGTCGGGCATGCTCGCTGCCGAATCCGTGGCTGACGCGTTGTTCGCCGACAAGGACGGCACCGAAGAACTGACCACCTACGTCGATGCGTTCAAGAAGAGCTGGCTGCACGACGAACTGTTCGCCAGCCGCAACTTCGGCCCGGCGATCCACAAGTTCGGCGCCATCGTCGGCGGTGGTTTCAACTGGCTCGACCAGAACATCTTCGGCGGCAAACTGCCGTTCACCCTGCACGACACCAAGCCGGATTACGCTTGCCTGAAACTGGCGGCCGACTGCAAGAAGATCGACTACCCGAAACCGGATGGCAAAATCAGTTTCGACAAGCTCAGCTCGGTGTTCATCTCCGGCACCAACCACGAAGAAGAGCAGCCGTGCCACCTGAAGTTGGCCGACGCGAGCATCCCGATCAGCAAGAACCTGCCGCTGTATGACGAACCTGCCCAGCGCTACTGCCCGGCCGGCGTGTATGAAGTGGTGACCAAGGAAGACGGCGAGAAGCGCTTCCAGATCAACGCCCAGAACTGTGTTCACTGCAAGACCTGCGACATCAAGGACCCTGCACAGAACATCACCTGGGTGGCGCCGGAAGGCGCTGGCGGCCCGACTTACCCGAACATGTAAGCCGAACGCCTGAACAACAAATGCCCCGACGTGTCGGGGCATTTGCGTTTCTGAAGCCTGAAAAATAGAACGCCCATAAAAAATGCCCGTATCTTGCGATACGGGCATTTGCTTTTACTGACAGCTTATCGGGTTGCAGAACCCACTACAGCCGCACCTGCATCACGACGCTTGTTCTTGATGCCGTAGCAGATCCACATGAACACGACCCATACCGGAATCGCGTACACCGAGACCTGAATCCCCGGAATCAACAGCATTACGCCAAGAATGAACACCACGAACGCCAGGCAGATGTAGTTCCCGTACGGGTACCACAAAGCCTTGAACAACGGCGTCTGCCGGGTCTTGTTCATGTGCTGGCGGAACTTGAAGTGCGAGTAACTGATCATCGCCCAGTTGATCACCAGGGTGGCCACCACCAAGGACATCAGCAGTTCCAGCGCACTGTGCGGGATCAGGTAGTTCAGCAGTACCGCAATCAGTGTCACCGCGGCCGAAGCCAGGATCGAACGCACCGGCACGCCGCGCTTGTCGATCTTCGCCAGCGCCTTCGGTGCATCGCCCTGCTCGGCCATGCCCAGCAACATGCGGCTGTTGCAATAGGTGCCACTGTTGTACACCGACAACGCTGCGGTCAGGACCACGAAGTTGAGGATGTGCGCGGCAGTGTTGCTGCCGAGCATCGAGAACACCTGGACGAACGGGCTGCCGCTGTAGGAGTCGCCGGAGGCATTCAACGTCGCCAGCAGGCTGTCCCATGGGGTCAGGGAAAGCAGGATAACCAACGCACCGATGTAGAAAATCAGGATCCGGTAGATCACCTGATTGATAGCTTTCGGGATCACGGTTTTCGGCTTGTCGGCTTCCGCTGCGGTGAAACCGAGCATTTCCAGGCCGCCGAAGGAGAACATGATGATCGCCATGGCCATCACCAGACCGCTGACGCCGTTCGGGAAGAAACCACCATGGGACCACAGGTTGGTCACCGATGCTTCCGGGCCGCCGTGACCGCTGACCAGCAGGTAGCTGCCCAGGCCGATCATGCCGACAATCGCTACGACCTTGATGATCGCGAACCAGAACTCGGCCTCGCCAAAGACTTTGACGTTGGCCAGGTTGATTGCGTTGATCAGCACGAAGAAGGCAGCGGCCGAAGCCCAGGTCGGGATCTCCGGCGCCCAGTAGTGAATGTATTTACCGACGGCGGTCAGCTCCGACATGCCCACCAGAATGTACAGAATCCAGCAGTTCCAGCCCGACAGGAAGCCGGCAAAGCCGCCCCAGTACTTGTGCGCAAAGTGACTGAAGGAACCGGCTACCGGCTCTTCGACGATCATTTCGCCCAGTTGGCGCATGATCATGAAGGCAATGAAGCCGCAGATGGCGTAGCCGAGGATCATCGACGGGCCGGCGGACTTCAGTACCCCGGCCGAGCCGAGGAACAAACCGGTACCAATCGCGCCACCGAGGGCGATCAGTTGAATATGGCGATTTTTCAGGCCGCGTTTCAGCTCGCCTGAATGCGAGTTTTGTCCACTCATGAAAAGGGTCTCACGCAAGGTTTGATGATGTTCTGTAGACGTTGCTGCTTGGTAAAGACGTTAAGCGGCACCGATCAAACCCCAGCGCAGGCACCAGGAGTTCAGCGTATTTACAACGGTCATGCGTCACCTGTTTGTTTTTATCTGTGACGAAATCGAACCCGACACGCTCGTGACGTGGCGGAGTGAACAAGGCGGATAGCCTTGAGGTTTGCGCAGATGCGCAGGAGGTCACAGGTAAAACGCGGCGCATTGTACACCGCCAACCCCCTGCTGCCAGACACCACGGATCAGTGAGTCATTTGCCGGGATTGCCTGTGTCCGCCCCGAGAGGCTCGGGCGGCTGCAAAAAGGGAGTCAGGCCTTTGCGGGCCATTGACGGGATCGGTAAGAAAACCGGCCCACGCTGAGAACTTGAAACGGATTGCGGCGTTCATTGCGCCTCCTTTTTGTTATGCACCTGCACGACAGGCATGGCGCGCATGACACCTTGCCGGGGGTGGGGAAACAAGCGGGTTAGAGCGCTGCAATGCATCGATGGATGACAGAGGCGGAAGAATTTTCTTACAGCATTGGAAAGATGACGATTTCACAGGGGCAACACATGGAATTCGTAAGTATTTCTTTACATGGCGTAACGTTGGTTTTCCGATCTGGACATGGTGGTGCTACCGCTGACGCCTTCGCGAGCAGGCTCGCTCCCACATGGGTATGCGTTCTTTCAGAGAGACATCCCCCCCTGTGGGAGCGAGCCTGCTCGCGAAAGCGGACTGAAAAACACCACATCACTTAAGCCGGGCCAAAAAAAAACGCCAACCCGAAGGCTGGCGTTTTTCACTTGTAGCTTACCGCTGCTTCACTCAGGCTTGCGACGCCCAAACCCCGGACGCTGACCAGAACCGGCCGGCGCACCGCGGCGCTTGCCCGACGGTTTGTCGCCATCGACCAGCTTGATCCCCGGACGCTTCGGCGCCGGCTTTGCCGGGCGCTTGGTGTCGGCCGGACGGTCCGCTACCGGCGTACCGCGACCGGCTGGAGCGCCACGGCCTTCGCCACGCTCGGTGCGACCGTTGGCAGGACGCGGAGTACGTGGACCACGCTCACCGTCCTGGCGCGCGGCAGGCTTGCGACCCGGACGCTCGCCCTCGATCTGTGGCTCACGGTTTGATCGCGGGCTGGTAGCCGGCTCACCGGTGGCTGGACGCAGGGTCCGCACACGATCCGTCTTGGCCATTGGCCGCGACGATTTACGCTGCATACGCTCAAGCTTGTCTTTGCTTTTGGCGGTCATCTGCGGCATGGCCACCGGGGTCAGGCCCACTTCAGCGCTCAGAATGTCGACTTCGTACTGGCTCATTTCACGCCAGCGCCCCATCGGCAGGTCGGAGTTGAGGAACACCGGACCGAAACGCACGCGCTTCAGACGGCTGACCACCAGACCCTGGGATTCCCACAGACGACGAACCTCACGGTTACGGCCTTCCATCACTACGCAGTGATACCAGTGGTTGAAACCTTCGCCACCGGGTGCCTGCTTGATGTCGGTGAACTTGGCCGGGCCGTCTTCGAGCACGACGC
The DNA here is from genome assembly GCF_005502415.1 of Pseudomonas sp. G(2018). Classification (NCBI taxonomy): domain Bacteria; kingdom Pseudomonadati; phylum Pseudomonadota; class Gammaproteobacteria; order Pseudomonadales; family Pseudomonadaceae; genus Pseudomonas; species Pseudomonas sp. G(2018). The sequence continues at coordinate 38,303 of NZ_SCOO01000004.1, forward strand.
CCGCTTTCAGGCGCTCGATCATCTCGTCGTCTACTTCGCCACGCACACGCACCGCGTACTCACGGTCCATTTCGTAGGAAGGGTGCATCAGGCGGTTGGCCAGCTCACCGTCGGTGGTGAACATCAGCAGACCGGTGGTGTTGATGTCCAGACGACCGATGTTGATCCAGCGACCTTCTTTCGGACGCGGCATCTTGTCGAACACGGTCGGACGACCTTCCGGGTCGACACGGGTGCAGATTTCGCCATCGGGCTTGTTGTACATGATCACGCGGCGTACCGACTCGGCGGCTTCTTCGCGCTTGATCACCTTGCCATCGATGGTGATGGCGTCATGCATATCGACGCGCTGACCGAGGGTGGCGTCTTTGCCGTTGACCTTGATTCGGCCATGGCTGATCCAGGCTTCCACGTCACGGCGCGAGCCGACGCCGATACGGGCGAGGACTTTCTGCAGCTTTTCGCCTGCTGGGCCGATTGGCTGGTCGTCTTTCTGGTCGTTGATACTCATCTGGGCACCTCCCGGTGTGGTCTGTTCAGGCCGCGCCTGAAACGTTGAAAACTGTAACCTGGACGAGGGGATCGTCGAAGGGTCGCGAATCATACGCTCATGTCGGCGTTCGCGCATCAGAGACTAGCTGATCGATGCAAGGTTACTGGCTTTTCCGCCGACCGGTGGTTTCAAAATCAATCCCTGTGGGAGCGAGCAGGCTCGCTCCCACAGGATCGGTGTCAGTCGTCGAATTGGCGGCGTTCGGCTTCGATGGCTTCAGCCAAGGCTTGGGCTTCTGCTTCTTCGTCGCTCAACTCTGGCTTGGGTTGTTCAAGCGCGGCAACGGCGGCAAGCAGTTTTTCACGAGCCTCGGCAACGCCGAGGATGTCGTCTCCCTGCTCGGGTTCTGGCTCAGGCTCAACTTGAGCAAGTTCGACGTCCGGTTCAACGTCGGTCTGCTCCGGATCAACTTCAGGCACCTCACCATCACGCAACAGATCATCGAAGTCGGTCTTGAGCCCCTCCTCCATGCTGTCCAGCTCCAGCAGCAAAGTATGGAAGCTGGTTTCTTCCTTGGGCTCCTCCGGCTCGGCACTGGCATCCGCCAGTTCCTGCAACGAGGCCGGTACCGGCGCGTCGTCGAACTCAAGCACCGGATCAGGCTCCAGCTCGCGCAACTCGGCCAGCGGTGGCAAATCGTCGAGGTTTTTCAGGTTGAAGTGATCGAGAAACGCCTTGGTGGTGGCGAACATCGCCGGTTTGCCCGGCACGTCGCGGTAACCGACGATGCGAATCCACTCGCGCTCCATCAGCGTCTTGACGATCTGGCTGTTGACCGCTACACCCCGTACGTCTTCGATCTCGCCTCGGGTGATCGGCTGGCGATAAGCAATCAGCGCAATGGTTTCGAGCATCGCCCGGGAATAACGTTGCGGGCGCTCTTCCCACAAACGCCCGACCCACGGCGAAAACTTTTCGCGAATTTGCAGGCGATAGCCGGAAGCGACTTCCTTCAATTCGTATGCGCGGCCATCGCAGGACTTGCCCAGGAGGGTCAGCGCTTTTTTGAAAACCGCCGGCTCCGGCCGCTCGCCTTCTTCGAAGAGTTCGAACAGGCGCTCCAGGGATTGCGGTTTTCCCGAGGCCAATAGAAAGGCTTCAAGCAGCGGCGCCAGCTCGCGGGGTTCACTCAGGTTCATGATTCAACTCGTTATTCGGCTCGGGCTCGCACGTGAATTGCGGCGAACGGCTCATTCTGCACCAGCTCGACCAGGGATTCCTTGACCAACTCCAGGACTGCCATAAAGGTCACCACCACGCCCAGCCGCCCTTCCTCGGCAGTGAACAGCTCGACGAACGGCACGAAACCGCCGCCCTTGAGCCTCTCGAGCACATCGCTCATGCGTTCGCGGGTGGACAGCGCCTCGCGACTGACCTGGTGGCTTTCGAACATGTCGCCACGGCGCAGCACCTCGGCCATGGACAGCAGCAATTCTGACAAACGCACGTCCGGCAACAGCTTGCGCGCCCGGGCTTCGGGGGCATCGAGCTTGGGCACCACGACATCGCGGCCGACCCGGCTCAGGCCATCGATGCCTTCGGCAGCAGCCTTGAAGCGTTCGTATTCCTGCAAGCGACGGATCAGTTCAGCGCGCGGGTCTTCTTCCTCGTCCTCGACGGTTTCCGCCCGAGGCAGCAGCATTCGCGACTTGATCTCGGCCAGCATCGCGGCCATCACCAGGTACTCGGCGGCCAGCTCCAGGCGCACCGACTGCATCAACTCGACATAGCCCATGTACTGGCGGGTGATTTCCGCCACCGGAATATCGAGGATATTGATGTTCTGCTTGCGGATCAGGTACAGCAGCAGGTCGAGCGGACCTTCGAAGGCTTCGAGAAAGACTTCCAGCGCATCCGGCGGGATGTACAGGTCCAGCGGCATTTCCATGACCGCCTGGCCATAGACCATGGCGAAGGGCAGCTCTTGCTGGGCTCCGGCCTGACTGTCGACGGGTTCTACTGCGGACATCTAGGCCTCGGCCATGAACGGCGCAGGATCGCCGCAACCGACGCGGATCACTTCCGGCTCGCCGTCGGCGAGGCTGATCACGGTGGACGCCTTGATCCCGCCAAAGCCGCCGTCGATGATCAGGTCGACCTGATGTTCAAGCAACTGGCGCATTTCATAGGGATCGGTGAGCGGATCTTCATCGCCGGGCATGATCAAGCTGACGCTCATCAGCGGCTCGCCCAACTCGGCCAGCAAGGCCAAGGCGATCGGATTGCTTGGCACCCGCAGGCCGATGGTGCGTTTTTTCGGGTGCAACAGCAGCCGCGGGACTTCGCGGGTAGCGTTGAGAATGAAGGTGTATGGCCCCGGAAGATGCGCCTTGAGAATGCGGAAGGTGCCGGTATCGATCTTGGCAAACAGGCCCAGTTGCGACAGATCGCTGCAGATCAATGCGAAGTTGTGCTTTTCGTCGAGCTGACGCAGGCGCCGAACACGCTCCACGGCAACCTTGTCGCCGATCTGGCAACCGATTGCGTAGGAAGAGTCTGTGGGATAAATCACCACCCCGCCGTTGCGGATGATCTCGACAGCCTGTTTGATCAGGCGCGCTTGCGGGTTTTCCGGATGAATCTGGAAAAATTGACTCACATTCTCTACCTGTTCAGACGGCGGCAATAATTGGGTCATGTTTGAACCGACACCACAGTGGTGGCAGATCTTCCGGGAGCGGGCGGTATTCACCGATCTCGGACCAGCCTCCAGGGCCATGAAAATCACTGCCGGCGCTGACCAGCAGACCGAACTCGCGGGCCAGAATCGCCAGGCTGCCCACTTGCTCGGCAGGCTGGTGACCATTGACCACCTCGATCGCGTGGCCCCCTGCTTGAATATAGTCGGCAATCAGGCGGCGACGTTTGCTGCGGGTGAATTCATAGTGCCAGGGGTGCGCCAGACTGACCCAGGCCTTGGCCGAACGCAGGGTTTCGACGGTTTCTTCCAGGGTCGGCCAATGTTGCTTGACGTCCCCCAGCTTGCCGGCACCCAACCATTTGCGAAAGGCTTCGGCGCGGTCCTTGACGAAACCTTCGCGCACCATCCAGTCGGCGAAGTGCGGCCGGGCCGGTGCGTTGCCGCTGTCACCCAGAGCCTGCTGGATTTCCCGGGCGCCCTCGAGCGCGCCGGGCATGCCCTTCAACGCCAGTTTGCGACTTATTTCTTCTGACCGAAGCCAGCGACCATCGTGCAATTTGGCAATTGCCTCGACTAATGGTGCGGCATTGACGTCGAAACCGTAGCCGAGCACATGAATGGTCGCGCCGCCCCAGGTACAGGACAATTCGACGCCGTTGACCAGTTGCATCCCCAGCGCATTCGCAGCGTGTCGCGCCTCATCGAGGCCTTCAAGGGTGTCGTGATCGGTCAGGGCCAGGACTCGCACGCCGTTCTCGAACGCACGCGCAACCAGAACCGCAGGCGCCAGGGCGCCATCGGAGGCCGTGCTATGGCAGTGCAAATCAACATTCACAGGGCTTTGTAACCTCAAATCAGCTGGCGCTATCGCGCGCCCATATGTTTGTTATTATGCCGCCACATCCTGCTTCTGGCTGCCACTGTGAAACAATTCATCGATTTCATCCCGCTCCTGCTGTTTTTCATCGTCTTCAAAATCGATCCACGGGTCGTCGACATTGCCGGCCACGAGGTAACTGTAGGCGGTATTTACAGCGCCACCGCGATGCTGATCATCAGTTCGCTGGTGGTCTACGGCACGCTGTTCATCAAACAGCGCAAGCTGGAGAAGAGCCAGTGGCTGACCCTTGTCGCCTGCCTGGTCTTCGGCAGCCTGACCCTGGCCTTCCACAGCGAGACCTTCCTGAAATGGAAAGCCCCGGTGGTCAACTGGCTGTTTGCCCTGGGTTTCATCGGCAGCCACTTCATCGGCGACCGCCTGCTGATCAAACGCATCATGGGCCACGCGCTGACCTTGCCGGAGCCTGTCTGGACGCGCCTGAACATCGCCTGGATCGCCTTCTTCCTGTTTTGCGGTGCCGCCAACCTGTTCGTTGCGTTTACCTTCCAGAGCTACTGGGTCGACTTCAAGGTCTTCGGCAGCCTGGGCATGACATTGATTTTCCTGGTCGGCCAGGGCATCTACCTGTCCCGCCACCTGCATGACGCCGATACCACATCGCCTAAAACCGAGGACTGACATGCTTTACGCAATCATTGCCACAGACGTCGCCAACTCCCTGGAAGCCCGTCTGGCCGCACGGCCTGCCCACCTTGAACGCCTGCAGGTACTCAAGGGCGAAGGTCGCATCGTACTGGCCGGCCCGCACCCGGCCATCGACAGCAATGATCCGGGCGCGGCGGGTTTCACCGGCAGCCTGATCGTCGCCGAGTTCGATTCCCTGAACGCTGCCCAGGCCTGGGCCGATGCCGATCCGTACATTGCCGCCGGTGTCTATGCCAACGTTTTGGTCAAGCCGTTCAAGCAAGTCCTGCCGTAACTTTCTTCTCGCAATCCCCCGCGTGGTGAACCTTATCGGTTCATCGCGCTCTCAATCGCTCATTATTCTCGTTTGCCGGCCGACAACTTCCCAATACTCGTATTGGAATCAGGAGTCGCGATGCGCAAAGGTCCGTTGTGTCTGATGTTGGTCACGTTGTCGATCATGGCCCCCGCCCACGGCGAAGAACACGCCGAGGGCGCCAGCTCCACGCCGCTGTCCTTGAGCGCGGGAAGCCAGATAAACGAGTTGCAGCAACGCTTGAAAGAAAGCGAGCGGCAACGAGAAGAATTGAACAAACAATTGCAGAGTGCCGATGGCGAACACGAAAGCGCCCAGCTGGCCCGGTTGCGCCAGGAAAACCAGCGTCTGAAGCTGCAACTGCGGGAAGCCCAGGCTGGCAGTTCGATTCCGCGCTTGCTGACCGATCAGCAACAGTGGTTCGTCATCGGCGCCGGAGTTGCGCTATTGGCCCTGCTCTGCGGTATCTTCGCCAGTGGTGCACATCGAAAACGTCGACAATGGCTAAATTGAGTGAGTCATGAGCGAGCTGTTACTGATTGATGATGACCAGGAGCTGTGTGAGCTCCTGAGCAGTTGGCTGAGCCAGGAAGGTTTCCAGGTGCGTGCCTGTCACAATGGCCAGAGCGCCCGTCGTGCATTGGCCGAAACCTCCCCGGCAGCCGTGGTGCTGGATGTCATGCTGCCGGACGGCAGCGGCCTGGAACTGCTCAAACAACTGCGCAGCGATCACCCGGACTTGCCGGTACTGATGCTTTCGGCCCGGGGCGAACCGCTTGACCGCATCCTCGGACTGGAACTGGGTGCCGACGATTACCTGGCCAAACCCTGTGATCCCCGGGAACTGACAGCCCGCCTGCGCGCCGTGCTGCGCCGCAGCCACCCGGCGGCGGTATCCAGCCAGATGGAACTGGGCGATCTGTGTTTCAGCCCGGTGCGCGGTGTGGTCAGCATCGACGAGCAGGAGTTTACCCTCACCGTTTCCGAAAGCCGTCTGCTTGAAGCCCTGCTCAAGCAACCCGGCGAACCTTTGGACAAACAGGAACTGGCGCAGATCGCCCTCGGCCGCAAGCTGACCCTGTACGACCGCAGCCTCGACATGCATGTGAGCAACCTGCGCAAGAAAATCGGCCCGCACCCCGATGGCCGTCCGCGCATCGTGGCACTGCGCAGCCGCGGTTATTACTACAGCCTGTAGGTTTTGTCAGGTCCGCGGAAAATCATCTTTACCCAAGCTTTACGCTCCGCTGACCGCAGCTGACCTTGATCTCCGTAATCTGTACTCATCCGGAACGTACCGGGAATGAGACAAGGAGATTCACCATGCGCAAGACTCTTATCGCTCTGATGTTCGCCGCCACCCTGCCGACTGTTGCCATGGCCATGCCCGAAGGCGCCGGTCCTATGGGTGGCCCGATGGATGGAGGGCGCCACGGAGGTCAGATGCACGGCATGCACGGCAAAGGCCCCTACAGCCAGCTGGACCTGAGCCGCGAACAGCGCGAGCAGATCCGCAAAATCATGGGCGATCAGATGCATGAGCGTAAGCAAGTGGTCGACAAGTACCTGGAGAAACTCTCGCCAGCCGATCAGAAAGCCATGAAAGACGAGATGGCCGCCAACCACAAGAAAGCCGAAGCTGATGTGCGGGCGCTGCTGAAACCGGATCAACAGAAGAAATTCGACGAGATCCAGAAAAAACGGGCTGAACATCGCGCCGAATGGGCCGAGTTCAAGGCGTGGAAAGCGCAACAGGCGCAAAAAGCGCAATAATGCGTTAACCCGGGCCCAACGGCTGAACACCGTTGGGCCTGATACCACTCAAATTATTGTGGGAGAGAGCCTGTGTGGCGAGGGGATAAATCCCCTCGCCACACAGGCTCTCTCCCACAAGGATTTGCATCGGCTTTAGAGGATTTTCTGTGCGCTCATTGTTCTGGCGTATCCTGGCCAGCTTCTGGCTGGCCATCGCCCTGGTTGCAGGGCTGTCCATTTTGCTTGGGCACATGCTCAACCAGGATGCGTGGATTCTCAGTCGTCACCCAGGCCTCAACACCCTGCCCGAACAATGGACGCAAACCTATGAGGCCCAGGGCGAAGAAGCCGCCCAGGACATTTTGGAACAGCGCAAACGCCAGTATCACATCGACGTTCAGGTACTCAACGAAAGTGGCGATCCGGTGGTACGCGGCACCTTCCCACGCCGCGCTGCAGCCTTCGAAGCGCGCCAGAACAATGATGATCGGCGCTTGCCATGGCGGCGTCTGACCGCTGAATACACCAGCGAAAAAACCGGCGACACCTATCTGCTGATCTACCGCATCCCCCACCCGGAACTCGACGCCTGGCACCGCGAAAGCCTGCTCTGGCCATTGAGTGCGCTGGGTATCGCCCTGGTGGTACTGACCTTGTTCAGCCTGTTGGTGACCTTTTCCATCACCCGTCCGCTCAGCCGTTTGCGCGGGGCGGTGCATGACCTGGGGCAAACCACTTACCAGCAGAACAGCCTGGTCAAACTGGCCAACCGCCGCGACGAATTCGGGGTGCTGGCCAATGACTTCAACCGCATGGGCGCGCGTTTGCAAAGCCTGATCGGCAGCCAGCGGCAACTGCTGCGGGACGTGTCCCACGAACTGCGTTCGCCCCTCGCCCGCCTGCGCATTGCGCTGGCCCTGGCCGAACGAGCTACACCGGAAGAACGGCAAAAACTCTGGCCACGCCTGACCCGTGAATGTGACCGACTCGAAGCGCTGATCAGTGAAATCCTGGTATTGGCTCGGGTTGATGCCGACAACGCCAGCGCCGAAGAGGTGGACCTGAATGCGTTGCTCACCGGGCTGCAACGGGATGCACAACTGGGTTCGCCGGAGCAGAACGTTCGGCTTGAAGCCGAGCCGCAACTGAACCTCAGAGGCTGGCCGACCATGATCGAGCGCGCTGTGGATAACCTGCTGCGCAATGCCCAGCGCTTCAACCCGGAAGGCGGGCAACCGATTGAAATGCAGGCGTTGCGCCAGGGTGAGCGGATTGTGGTGACCGTCCGTGACCATGGTCCGGGGGTCAATGCTGAACATTTGAATCAGCTTGGGGAGCCGTTCTATCGGGCGCCCGGGCAGACCGCAGCCGGGCACGGTCTGGGCCTGGCCATCGCCCGCCGTGCGGCGGAACGGCATGGAGGGAGTCTGGTGCTGGCCAATCATCCGGAGGGTGGGTTTATTGCCAGTCTGGAATTGCCGTTGGTGCCGGGGGCCATCACCCAACCCTGACCCCTTGTGCGAGCAAGCCCGCTCCCACATTTGGACGGCGGTACTCAGGCTTTACCGGGCCAGGCGCTGACGAATTCCGCCAGATCCACCTTCTCAGCTACACGTGGCTCCTTCTGCGGCGTGCCGAGGTAAAGGAACGCAATCACTTTCTCCCCTTCCGCCAGCCCCAACCCTTTAGCCACATGCGGCGAATAGGCCAGATCCCCCGTACGCCACACCGCACCAATGCCTTGTGCATAGGCCGCCAGCAAGATCCCGTGCGCCGCGCAGCCAGCCGCCAGCATCTGCTCTGACTTCGGATACTTGACGTGATCCTGCAACCGGGCAATCACCACGACCACCAAGGGGGCGCGCAAAGGACCGTTGCGCGCCTTGTCGAGGGCCGCTTCGGTCACTTCGCTGTCCTGCAGCTTCGCCGCTTCAGCCAGTAACTCGCCCATCTGCTCACGCGCTGCGCCTTCGACGGTCAGGAACCGCCACGGCTGCAAATGACCGTGATCCGGTGCCCGCATCGCTGCGGCAAACAGCACTTCGCGCTGCGCTTGAGTAGGTGCCGGTTCGATCAGGCGCGGGACGGAAACACGGTTGAGCAAAACGTCGAGAGCCTGCATCGGCCACCTCCTGAAAAAATTGTGCGGCTATTCTAGCTGTAACTACCGTGGCAATGCCCGTTTACATGCCCTGCCCCACAGGTAGAATGGCGCCCTTCCTTACTACAGCCGAGCGGATTACATGGCGTTGCCGACCTTGCGTCTCATTGGTTTCATCATCGGCATCTTCCTGATAACCCTGGCCATCGCCATGGTCGTGCCCATGGCCACGCTGGTGATCTTCGATCGCACCGGCGACCTGCCGTCGTTCCTCTGGGCCAGTATGATCACCTTTGTCGCTGGTCTGGCGCTGGTCATTCCGGGGCGCCCCGAGCATGTCCACCTGCGGCCGAGGGACATGTACCTGCTGACCGTCAGCAGTTGGCTGGTGGTGTGCATCTTCGCCGCGCTGCCGTTTTTATTGACCCAGCACATCAGCTACACCGACTCATTCTTCGAAAGTATGTCCGGCATCACCGCCACGGGGGCGACGGTACTTAATCACCTCGACGACATGTCTCCCGGCATTCTGATGTGGCGCTCGTTGCTGCACTGGATCGGCGGCATCGGCTTCATCGGCATGGCGGTCGCGATCCTGCCACTGCTGCGCATCGGTGGCATGCGGCTGTTTCAGACCGAGTCGTCGGACCGCTCCGAAAAAGTCATGCCCCGTTCGCACATGGTGGCGCGGTTGATCGTGGCGGCCTACGTCGGCATCACCATTTTCGGCAGCCTGGCGTTCTGGTGGGCCGGGATGAGTCCATTCGATGCGATCAATCATGCGATGTCGGCGATTTCCACCGGTGGCTTTTCCACCTCGGACCTGTCCCTGGCCAAGTGGACGCAACCGGCCGTGCACTGGGTGGCCATCGTCATCATGATTCTCGGCAGCTTGCCGTTCACCCTGTACGTGGCGACCCTGCGTGGCAACCGCCGTGCGCTGATCAAGGATGAACAGGTTCAAGGCCTGATCGGCATGTTGCTGGTGACCTGGCTGGTGCTGGGCACCTGGTATTGGTGGACTACCCAGCTGCATTGGCTGGAGGCGTTGCGGCATGTGGCGCTGAACGTGACCTCGGTGGTGACGACCACCGGTTTCGCCCTGGGGGACTACAGCCTTTGGGGCAACTTCTCGCTGATGCTGTTCTTCTATCTGGGCTTCGTTGGCGGCTGTTCGGGGTCGACCGCCGGCGGGATCAAGATTTTCCGTTTCCAGGTGGCCTACATCCTGCTCAAGGCCAACCTTAACCAGTTGATCCACCCGCGCGCGGTGATCAAGCAGAAGTACAACGGTCACCGTCTCGATGAAGAGATCGTGCGTTCGATCCTGACTTTTTCGTTCTTCTTCGCTATCACCATCTGTGTGATCGCGCTGTTGCTGTCACTGCTCGGCGTGGACTGGATGACCGCCCTCACCGGCGCGGCCAGTACCGTGTCCGGCGTCGGCCCGGGCCTGGGCGAGACCATCGGCCCGGCCGGCAACTTCGCTTCGCTGCCGGACGCCGCCAAGTGGATTCTCTCGTTCGGCATGCTGCTGGGCCGATTGGAGATCATTACGGTGTTTGTGTTGTGTATTCCGGCGTTCTGGCGTCACTGACCGGCGCAGGCATCTGCATCAACCGCACCCGGTACTCACCAGGTGTGGTGTCGAACCAGCGGCGGAAGGCGCGGAAGAAATTGCTCGGATCGGCGAAGCCCAGCAGGTAGGCAATTTCCAGCAGTGTCATGGCCGGTTGCACCAGATACTGCTCGGCCAGTTCTCGCCGGGTGTCATCGAGCAACGTCTGAAAACTCGTGCCCTCTTCCTGCAAACGTCGCTGCAAGGTGCGTTGTGACAGGTGCAGCGTCTGCGCCACGGCATCACGCTTGGGTTCGCCCTGGGGCAACAAACGACACAGCACCTGACGTGCCTTGTGGGTCACGCGACTCTCGGAAAACCGCGCCAGGTATTCACCGGCAAACCGGTCATGCAGCAGCGCCATGGCCTCGTTGGCGGTCGGTAGCGGTGCTTCCATGTCCGCGCGTTCGAAAATCAACGCATCGTATGGCGCGTTGAACACCAGCGGCGCATGGAAGGCTTGTTTATAGGGTTCGATATTGACGGGTTCGTCACCCTGCACCAGCACCTTACGCGGGTGCAGGGTGCGTCCGGTCAGCCAGCCGCACAGCGCCAGGGCGCACGCCAGCGAGGCTTCGGCACTTTGACGGGTCGGCGGCAAATGATCGCCATGCACCGTCAAAATCAGCGCGTAGCCCTCATCCAGCAGCTGAAAACTCAGATCGGCACTTTCGGCAATGATCCGCTGGTAACGCACCAGGCGCTGAAAGCCCTCGGCCAAGGTCTGGCTGGACATCAAGGCGTAACCGGTTACATGAAACTGCGCAGGTCGCACCACCTTGCCCATGTTCAGGCCAATTGCAGGGTTGCCGGACAGCTCAACCGCACGCTGCCACAGTCGTGTCATGGAATCTTGCGGGAAGCGTGCATCCGGATCATCCAGTGCCGCGTAGTCGAGCCCCAGTTGTTTGAACAGAACCCGGCAATCCAGGCCGTCCATTTCCAGTGCTTTGACAATCCCCATCGCCCAGCTTGCAGAAGTCGTTCGTTCGCTCATTTGGGTTCTTACATGATGAGCCGCATGTCACGGCCAATTTCCGAAGGATACTAAAGTGGCGCCGATTGTCACTGGCTGACGCCTATGATCACTCTAGACTTAAATAAGCTACCCGCAGAACAACTTGCAGTCAGAACAATAACCACAGAGATCGCAGTCGTGGAAAACATCAGACGATTCAACAGCTTCGCTGAGTTTTACCCGTATTACCTCAGTGAGCACAGCAACAGTACCTGCCGCCGATTGCACTTCATCGGCACCACGCTGGTCATTTTCATTCTGGCGCTGACCATCGGCCGAAGCGCCTGGATGCTGTTGTGGGCCCTGCCGCTGGCGGGTTACAGCTTTGCCTGGGTTGGGCATTTCTTCTTCGAAAAAAATCGTCCTGCGACCTTCCAGCATCCCTTCTATAGCCTGCTCGGCGATTTCGTCATGTATCGGGACATGATTCTGGGGCGCGTGCCGTTCTAGATCAAAAGAGGATTGCCGATGAATGCCAATGCCCGTTTCACCCACATGAAGGATGGCACGCAGGAAGACTGGGCGATCATCGCCGCGGATTTCAGTGCCTACGCCCGACAATTGCCGACACGGATCGTGGCGCACCTGAAGCTACTGGAAGGTGATTTCGGCGGCTTCCCGGTGGATCGCCTGACCCACTCCCTGCAAACAGCCACCCGCGCCTGGCGTGATGGTCGCGATGAAGAGTACGTGGTCTGCGCCCTGCTCCATGACATCGGCGACACCCTGGGCTCCTACAACCACCCGGATATCGCCGCAGCGATCCTCAAGCCGTTCGTGAGCGCCGAGAATTTGTGGATGGTGGAGAAGCACGGGATCTTCCAGGGCTATTACTTCTTCCACCACCTGGGCATGGACCGACACCTGCGTGAGCAATTCAGCGGCCATCCGCAGTATCAGGCGACCATCGAATTTTGCGCCAAATACGATGCGGCGGCGTTTGATCCGGCCTATGACACGCTGCCGCTGAGTTTTTTCGAACCGATGATGGAGCGGTTGTTTGCGCAGCCGAAGAACTCGATTTACAAGGCGGCGATGGAGGAGCATTCGCCAGCCTGATAGATCCAGCGGGCTTGCTCGCGAAGAGGCCAGCTCTGACACCACATGCCTAACAGGCTAGACCGGTTCCCCGACCTTCAAAGCCTTCAACTGTGCCTCACACGCCTGGGCATCCGCCAGCCGATACAGCTCGATCGTGCCATCCCAATGCTCAATCAACGCCGTGCACGACTCCACCCAATCGCCACAATTGAGGTAGTCCACCTCGCCGACCTTGCGAATCTCGGCATGGTGAATGTGCCCGCAGACCACGCCATGCAGCTCGCGCTTGACGCATTCATGGGCGATAGCTTCTTCAAAGTCGCTGATGAAGCTGACTGCGGTTTTCACTTTGTGCTTGAGGTACGCCGACAGCGACCAGTAACCGTAGCCATAACGGGCGCGCCAATGGTTGAGCCAGCGGTTGAGGGTCAAGGTGAGTTCGTAGGCGGAATCGCCGAGAAACGCCAGCCAGCGGTGGTAGCGGGTAATCACGTCGAACTGGTCGCCGTGGATCACCAGCAGATGCCGACCATCGGCGGTCACGTGCACCGCTTCGTCCACCAACTGGATGTTGCCCAGGATCAGCTTCGAATAGCGGCGCAGGAATTCGTCGTGGTTGCCGGTGACGTAGATCACCTCGGTGCCGCGCTTGCTCATGGTCAACAGGCGCCGGATCACGTTGGTGTGCGCTTGCGGCCAGTACATGCCGCCACGCAGTTTCCAGCCGTCGATGATATCGCCGACCAGGTAGATTTTGTCCGCGTGATACCCCTTGAGAAACTGCGAAAGGTGTTCGGCCTGGCAATCGCGCGTGCCCAGGTGCACGTCGGAAATCCACAAGGTCCGCACACGTTGCTTACGGCTGGGTTTGGCGAGCTCGGCGCTGGTCATGGGCAACCCTCAGGACAAGTTTTGGCAAGCTTGCGCCAGTCGGGTTAATCGACCATGACAACGGCAAGTCAGTCCTGTGACAACGCGCGCAGCCCACCTCGGTGTAGACTGGCCCCCTTGACCGGGAGACCTGCGATGCGCCCCATCCTCACACTTCGCCAGTACACCGAAGACCTGATCGTCCACAGTCACGAACACGCGCAACTGGTGTTCGGGCTATCGGGTGCCCTGGATTTCGAGGTCGACGGGCGTGGCAGCCAGGTGGTTCAGCAGAGTTTCGTGGTGGTCCCTTCGGGGTTTCATCATGCCTGCGGCAGCACCAATGGCAGCCGTTGCCTGGTGCTGGATGTGCCGGGTGATCAATGGCTTGGCCAGTCCCTGGGCGATCATGCCGAGGCCAGTCGCCGCTTGCTCGATAACGCCGGCCGGTTGTCGCTGAATGCCGGACAAAGCCAGTTGGTCAATTGGCTGGCCAACAGTCCGGTCGATGATCCAGTAATTGCGCAACAAGGCGCGGTCCTGTTGCTGGCCAGCCTCAACAACGCCACGCCCGACAGTGTCGGCGGCCGGCGCCTGCCCTATGCGGCGCTGAATGCGCACATCGACCAATACGCCGCCTACCCGTTGCAGGTGGCGGATCTGGCCCGCGTCGCCGGCCTCTCCAGCGCTCGCTTGCACGCACGGTTCGTGGCCGAATGCGGGCAAACGCCGATGGATTACATCCGCAGCCGACGCCTGCACAAGGCGGTGGGGTTGCTGCGCGACTCTGCCCTACCCATTGGCGAGATTGCCAGTCGAGTCGGCTACAGTTCCCAAAGTGCTTTTGCCGCCGCGGTGCTGCGCGAGTTCGGTGCATCGCCCGGCAAACTGCGGCGCGAGGCTGGCGACAAATAACGCGAGTCTGGCGACAGACACAACGGCGGCGGGCGCGGTTAAATGGCCGGGTTCAATACGTTTACCAAGGATTGCCATGACTCCCCGTACCGCCCTTGGCGCTTTGCATATCGGCGCACTGATGTTCGGCCTCACCGGTGTGTTCGGCAAACTTGCCGCCGCTTCACCGGCCATCATCGTCTTCGGCCGGGCGGCGTTCGCGGTGTTGGCGCTGGCGGTCTTCGCACGCTTGGCCAGTAACACCCGCTGGCAAAAACTCGAAGCCGTTGATTGGCGTCGATTGTTGCTCAGCGGCTTGTTGCTGGCCGGACATTGGGTAAGTTTCTTTATTGCAGTGAAGGTTGCCGGCGTGGCCATCGCGACCCTGGGCTTTGCCAGCTTCCCGGCCTTTACCGTCATCCTCGAAGGGCTGATCTTCCGCGAGCGGATTCGCGCCAATGAAATACTGCTGGTGGTGCTGGTCAGTGTCGGACTGGTACTCGTTACGCCGGAGTTCGATCTGGCCAGCGGCGCCACCACCGGTCTGCTCTGGGCGGTGGTTTCCGGCTTGCTGTTCTCCCTACTGTCTCTGACAAATCGCGCCAGTTCCGCACGCATCCCGCCAGTGCAGGCGGCGTTGTGTCAGAACGTGGTGGTTGCCCTGTGCCTGTTGCCGGTGGCGGCACCGCAATTGAGCGCTGTGCGCACCATCGACTGGCTGTGGATCGGCCTGCTCGGGGTATTCTGCACCGGCGTCGCCCACAGCCTGTTCGTCGCCAGCCTGGCGGTGATCAAGGCGCGGACCGCCGCGGTGGTCTTCGCCCTCGAGCCGGTGTATGGCATCGCCATGGCCTGGCTGTTGTTCAATGAAAACCCGACCCTGCGCATGCTGCTTGGCGGTGCGTTGATCATCGTCGCAATCGTGGTGTCCAGCAGGCTATCAAGCAGCTCGAGCAAGAAAGCCGTTGCCGCGGAAGCAGCGTCTCACTGAGTACGGTCGTTGTGCCCCAGGTCGCGGTCCGGATCGATCCGGTCGCGGACCCGCTGCTTGAGCACCTTCGCCTCGGGGAAACCGCCGTCGGCCTTGCGCTCCCAGATCTGCGCATCGTCACAGAAAATGTGAAAGACTCCTCCGGTGCCGGGCACCAGAGACACCTTGCCGAGGTCGTCGCCAAAGGTACTGAGCAGCTCCTGGGCCAGCCAGGCTGCACGCAACAGCCACTGGCACTGGGTGCAATAGGTAATGACGATTTCGGGTTTTGGCGCGGTCATGATCGGCGAAATTCCTGAGGCAGTGGGCACCATCATGATAACCAAAGCGGGAACGGCGGTGCGGCATTATCCGATGCCGGCCAACAGACTGCGGGCCGTCTGTTTCAATGGCTCATTGGCTTCTTTGAGCAACTCGTTGAGCAGTTCGATGGCGCTGTCCATATCACCGTCATCAATGCAAGTCCGGGCTTGTTCCAGTTTGCCCGCGTTACTGGGGTCGGCCGGACCCAGGCTTGGCGGTTCAAGCTCAAGTGACGATCCTGGCGCCCTGAATTCGTCGAGAAAGCTGTCATCCAGAGGCCGGGAGGCTGGTTCGATTGCCCATTCGATCTCGGGCTGCGGCAGTGCCGGTTCGCTGGATGACGGGGTTTCAAACGGATCGATCAGGTCCCAATTCGCATCCATCGACAGATCATCCAGGTTCAAATGGAACTCGTCGTTGGCAATGGTCTTGGGTATCGGGGCGAAGGGCAATGCGCTGGAGGCCGCGACGGCGAGAAGCTTTTGCGCATCAAACCCGGCATTACGCAGGCTGTTTTCTTGCGTCTGCGCTTCCGGCACATCATTCGCAGGCGCCTCTTCATGCTGAGCGTGCATCGATTGCAGCACCAAAGCGTGCTGTACCGGTTCTGCGCGACTGGACAGCGGCTCATGCGGGGACGGCTGAGCGGCTGCCGATCCGAACGTTGCCTGAACCTGTTGCCGTTGACGGCGACCCCATACGGCCAGCAACAGCAACGCCAACAGCACCAACAGTCCGCCGATCAACAACCAGTCAGTCCCGGGTTCCTCGGCGATCACTGGTACGGGAGTCACGGCAACGGGTGCAGCCGGTTCTGTTCTGGCTTGCTCGACCTCGGCCAATCGGGTTTGCAGCTCGGTCACCTGCTTTTTCTCGACGGCGATCTGCTCATCCTGTGCCTGAAGCTTCGCGTTGAGTTCATCGACAGTTGATTGCAACTGCTGGCTCTGCAAGACACTCGCCGCCAATTGCTCGGCAAGAGGATCCGGCGCGGGTGCGGCGGCAGGTTTTGGCAACGGTTCCTTGGGCACAGGCGCAACGGCGGGCTGGACACTGGAAAAGGCGGAAGCCGGAAGACTGGCCACCGGCTCATCAGCGGCAGGCTCAATGCCCGGTTTTCCCGGGGGATCGATTAAAACCGTGTACTCGCGCAGCAAGCGACCGTTGGGCTGATGGAGCTGCACGAGGAAATTCAGGAAGGGTTCGTTGACAGGTTTACTGGATGTCACCTGAATCAGGCTGCGGTTGCCTCGCAGCACAGGTGTAAATTTCAGGTCGTTGAGGAAGAACACCCGCTCGACACCTGCGCGACTGAATTCCTCTGCCGCCGCCAGGCTGACCGACAGCTCGCCCTCCTCCAGACCCGCGGCATCCACCAGGGCGATGTCGGCGCGTAGCGGTTGATTCAGCGCCGAATGCAGGGTTATTTCACCCAGGCCCAGTGCTGGCGCCAAGGCTGACCAAGTGACAGCAGCACCGGCCAGCAACCACCTGACGCAACCCCGTACAACGACCAGCCGACTCTCAAGCATGAGCATCCCTTAGGTAACCAGAACCAACTTGCACGTGATCGCACATCCGGTACGAACACGATATTGCGCAGTAGTTCTTATAGTCAGCTAAAAGCTGTCTCTCAAAAGTCTGGCCTGGCGTTGTGCCTCAAGATTTTTCCAGGTTGGCCAATATGTGCCCATGAACCCGCATGCAGACCTTCAAATCCGCCTCATCGACGCCTTCGAACAGTTCATGACGCAGTTGGGTGGCAATGGTTTCAATTTGTTCAATCAGAGGAAGCGCGGGAGCACAGAGGACAATCTTTTTCGCCCGACGGTCTTCCAGAACCGATTGGCGTTGCACCAGGCCCTGGCTTTCCAGGCTGTCGAGCAGGCGGGCCAGGGTTGGCCCTTCGACGCCGACGCTTTGCGCCAGTTCACGCTGGGTCGGGGCTTCGTCGAAACGCGCCAGATGCAGCAGCACCAGCCAGCGTGCCTGGGATAGACCGAGGCCAGCCAGACGGCGGTCCAGTTCGGCACGCCAGCCGCGCGACATCTGGGCCAGTTGCATGCCAAAGCGGTGTTGATCGGTTAACGGCATAAAACACTCATGGTTAGACTGAAATAGAGAAATACTAATTATTAGTCAGCTAAGCATGAGCCTCGACTGGAGGCAAGGCCTGTTCTGTACTGAATCGTTACATCAGTGAGACGGGACACTTAAATCTCGAATTCAGACTGCAGCGCGGCCCGAACACAGTACAAGACCCCCTCCGGCACTCGTCCTGCGAACAATGCTGAAATCTCCGCCACCGGCGGCAGCTCGCCTTCTCCGTCGAGGAATGCATCCTGGACTTCCCCCATCAAGTCTTCGGGCAAATCCAGCGCCTGCTCCAGCGACAACTGCTGTTTGCCAATGGCCTCGGCGAGCATGGTGTAGACGTTTTTTTCCGAGCATTGCAACTGACCGGCGATTTGCACCGGTGTCATGCCGGCCCGCGCCAGGGTGATCAGCTCGTGGCGCACATCGGCCACCGGCTTCGGTGCTTCGACCTGACCGCCAAGTACTTCCAGGAAGGCCTCGCCATAGCGTTCCAGCTTGCGCGCGCCGACACCGCTGACCCGGGCCATTTCCGCCAGCGAGGTTGGCTGGCTGCGCAGCATTTCCAGCAAGGTCGAATCGGGGAAGATGACGTACGGCGGCACGCCATGCTCTTCGGCGAGCTTGCGACGCAAGGCGCGCAAGGCTTCCCATTGCTCGCGCTCTTCACCACGCACCAATTGGCTGGCTTGGCTCTTGCTGGTTTTCGCCGTGGTTTGCGCCTTGAGGTCGCGACGCAGTTCCAGGGTCACTTCCCCCTTGAGCAGCGGCCGGCACGTGTCGCTCAAGCGCAGGCCGCCGTAGCCTTCATGATCAACGTCGGCCAGGCCACGGGCCACCAACTGGCGGAACAGCGAGCGCCATTCGCTCTCGCCAAGCGCCTTGCCGACACCATACACCGACAGGTGCTGATGACCGAAACTGCGTACCTTCTCGTTGTCCTTGCCCAGCAGCACATCCACCAGATGCCCCACACCGTAGCGCTGGCCGGTGCGGAAGATCGCCGACAACGCCTGACGCGCAGGCTCGGTGGCATCCCAGGTCTGCACGCCATCGGTGCAGTTGTCGCAGTGGCCGCAAGGCTCTGGCATGTCTTCATCGAAATAGGCCAGCAGGGTCTGGCGACGGCAGCGGGTCTCTTCGCACAACGAGAGCATGGCGTCGAGCTTGTGCTGTTCCAGGCGCTTGTGGCGTTCGTCGCCCTCGGAGTTCTGCAGCATCTGCTTGAGCATCACCACATCTTGCAGACCATAGGCCATCCAGGCATCCGCCGGCAGACCGTCACGGCCGCCACGTCCGGTTTCCTGGTAATAGGCCTCCAGGGATTTCGGCAAATCGAGGTGCGCGACGAAACGCACGTTGGGCTTGTCGATGCCCATGCCGAACGCCACGGTGGCGACCATGATCAGGCCTTCCTCGTTGAGGAAGCGTTTCTGGTGATAGGCGCGTAACTCATTGGGCAGGCCAGCGTGGTACGGCAGCGCCGGGAAGCCTTGTTCAGTGAGGAATGCAGCGACTTCCTCGACCTTTTTGCGCGACAGGCAATAGACGATGCCGGCATCACTGCGCCGCTCGGCCAGGAAGGCCAGCAACTGCTTGCGCGGCTGTTCCTTGGGCACGATGCGGTAAAAAATGTTGGGGCGGTCGAAGCTCGACAGAAAGCGCTCGGCGTTCTGCAGGTGCAGGCGGGTGACGATTTCTTCGCGGGTGCGCTTGTCAGCGGTGGCGGTCAGGGCGATGCGCGGTACATCGGGGAACATTTCCGCCAACTGGCCCAGTTGCAGGTATTCCGGGCGGAAGTCGTGGCCCCACTGCGACACGCAGTGCGCTTCGTCGATGGCAAACAGGGCGATGTTCAGCCCTTGCAGGAAGGTCAGCATGCGCGGTTGGACCAGGCGTTCCGGGGCGAGATAAAGCATTTTCACCTCGCCGCGCCGGATACGGGCCGCCAGATCGCGTTGCTGCTCGGCGCTGAGGGTGGAGTTCAATGCCGCGGCGGCCACGCCCAGCTCTTCGAGGGTGGCGACCTGGTCGTCCATCAAGGCGATCAACGGCGACACCACCACCGCCAGGCCTTCGCGCAGCAGCGCCGGCACCTGGAAGCACAGGGACTTGCCGCCACCGGTAGGCATCAGAACCAGGGCATCGCCGCCACTGGCCACACGCTCAATGATTGCACCCTGGCGACCACGAAAACTGTCGTAGCCGAAGATGTCCTTGAGGACGCGTTGAGCCTGTTCGAGCATAGAAACTCCAAAAATCACCGAAACATCCCTGCAAAGGCTGGTTCAGAACCCGCAATGCTGCACCGACAATTCGTAAGTGTGGATTGCATGACGCTTTACATTTCAGCCGTGACGCCAGCAGGGCATCACAAAACGCGCGAGTATACCCGAGCCCTGAGCGGCAAAGGGCGCCACTGAGAAGACACCCGAATGCGATTGCAATGCAAAACCTGCTCGCGAAAGCGGTGGGTCAGTAAGCGTTGATGTTGAATGTCATGCCGTCTTCGCGAGCAGGTCGAATCGTCGCACCGTCGCTCCCACAGGGAATACGGTGCAAATATGCCGCGCGGCTGGCCCAAGCGCTCAAGAAGGCCTAGAATTCCCGCATCGAATATTCCCCAAGGTAGCCCTTTAATGTCCTTCGCTGAGCAACTAACCCGCCTGCAAGTCTTCCTCGACGCCGATGAACTGCATGACGAGGCGCTGGACTACGTGGCCGCCCACGGCTACCTCACCGCGCTGTCGATCTGTTCCGAAGCCGTTCCCGATCGTGAGTGGATCGACGCACTTTTCGCTGAAGAGCCGCATTACAGCAGCGAAGCCCAGCGCGAAGAGATCGAAGCCACGTTGATCGGCCTCAAGGCCCACATCGCCCGTCAACTGGCCTCCGATGAAGAGTTCGAGCTGCCGTGCGATCTCGACCTGGGCGACGATCCGGACGATTCCGAACTGCGCGGCTGGTGCATCGGTTTCATGGAAGGCGTGTTCCTGCGCGAAGAAGCCTGGTTTGAAACCGCCGAAGACGAAGTCAGCGAAATGCTGCTGCCGATCATGGTCGGTTCGGGCCTGTTCGACGAGCAACCGGAGTTCTCCGACATTGCCGCCGATGCCAACCTGATGGATGACATGATCGTGCAGATCCCGGAAGCCCTGACTGCGCTGTACCTGCTGTGCAACGCACCAGACGAAAAACCGGCGATTCTCAAGCCTCGTCACCACTAAGGTCCTGCCTATGGACAACCCCATAGGCAACCGCCCCCTGATGTTGCGCTACGTGCTGCTGACCATCGGCTGTCTGAGCGTAGCGCTGGGGGTGATCGGGATTTTCCTGCCGGTGTTGCCCACCACTCCCTTCCTGTTGCTGGCAGCCGCCTGTTTCGCCCGCAGCTCACCCCGTTTCTATCAATGGCTGGTTCAGCATCCACGGCTTGGGCCATGGATTCGCGACTATCTCGATGGCAATGGCATTCCGCTCAAGGGCAAGGTCTATACCATTGGCCTGATGTGGATGAGTATTCTGTTTTCCTGTTATCTGGTGCCGACGCCCTGGGCACGCGGGTTCATGCTGACCAGTGCGGTGTTGGTGACGGTTTATATTCTCAGGCAGAAGACGCTGCGCAGGTCTTGACCGCTCTTGATTGGGGGCATATCCGTTTCTTCGGTAATGGCGGCTGACGCTAAGCCTTCGCGAGCAAGCCCGCTCCCACAGTTGGAAGGTGTCCATCCTCAACAAACGATCCCTGTTCGCCGACGACCAGCCCTCCCTCAACCGTAACACCACCTAGACTTCATAAATCCGCACCCGAGCAGCCCGACATGCCTCGCAGTTCGCGTAGTCAAGGATGGCCAACGCCCCGGCTTGGGTTCGGCGGATGGCTGTTGCTGGCAGGTTTTCTGCTGAGCATGCTGAGCAGCGTCCGGGCCGACCGGGATCTCGCACAGATCCTGCAAACCGCCGAGAAACGCTACGGCACCCTCGGCCCGGCCCGGGAGCGAATCGAAGCCTGGAGCCAAATGCTGCAAGGCGAACGCAATGCAACTGAGCGCGAGCAATTGAATGCGGTCAATCGCTTCTTCAATCAGCAATTGAATTTTCAGGACGACACGCGCATCTGGCGTCAGATTGATTATTGGGCCACGCCCGTCGAATCCTTGATCAAGGGTGCCGCCGATTGCGAGGACTACGCCCTGGCGAAATATTTCAGCCTGCGCCGCCTCGGAATTCCCAGCGAAAAACTGCGCATCACCTACGTCAAGGCGCTGACCCAAAACCAGGCTCACATGGTGCTGACCTTCTATGCCAGCCCCACCGCCGACCCGCTGGTACTGGACAACCTTATCGGTGATATCCGCCCTGCCTCGCAGCGCAAAGACCTGCTGCCGGTGTATGCCTTCAACGCCGAGGGCTTGTACCTGCCGGGTGCCAATGGCGGCAAACGCAGCAGCGATTCGAAAAAACTGTCGCGTTGGCAAGACGTACTGCAAAAGATGCAGACTGAAGGCTTCGCCGTGGGCGATGGCTGAAGACATCAGCAAGGAGCATTCCATGAAACTGCGCAACCAGTTGTTTCTCGCCATCTGCCTGTTCCTGCTGGTGGCGTTCAGCGGCAGTTTTTTTGTCAGCCTGGAAAGCTCTCGCGAACAGATGCTCGGCCAGTTGCGCTCCCACGCCCAGGACGCGGCCACGGCGTTGGGCCTGTCGTTGACCGCGCAGATCGATGACCGGGCCATGATGGAGTTGATGGTCAGTTCGATTTTTGACAGTGGCTACTTCAACAGCATTCGAATCATCGACATCAAGGACGAGCAGGTACTGGTGGAGCGAAGCGCTCCGGCACGGATCGAAGGCGTGCCGGGCTGGTTTGTCAGTCTGGTCAACCTGCGTCATCAGGGCGGTGACGCGTTGATCATGCGCGATTGGGAGCAGGCAGCACGGGTCGAGGTGCTGAGCAATCCGCAGTTTGCCCTGGCCAAGCTCTGGGACAGCACCCTCGGCAGCCTGATCTGGTTGGTCGTGTGCGGACTGCTCAGCGCCGTGTTCGGTGGCTGGCTGTTGCGTCGACAACTTCGTCCACTGGAAACCTTGGTCAAACAAGCCGAAGCCATCAGTAAACGCGAGTTCCTGAGCCTGCCGAAATTGCCCCGCACGCCGGAATTGAAACGTGTGGTGCTGGCGATGAATCAGATGGTCGAGAAACTCAAGGCGTTGTTCAGCGAAGAGGCAGCGCGCAGTGAAAAGTTACGCAGCGAGTCCTATGAGGACAGCCTGACCGGGCTGGCCAACCGACGCTTGCTGGATGAACAACTGGCGGACCATTTACTGGTCGCCGAACAGCATTGCGACGGTCATTTACTGATGTTGCGAATCAACGACCTGACCGGGCTCAACCAACGCCTGGGCGGCCAACGCACTGATGCGTTGATCCGCGCGGTCGGCGAATTGCTCAAGCGTCTGACCCGCTTGCCGGAGCGACGCACCTGGTTGGCGGCGCGCAACCGCGGGGGCGAATTCAGCCTCTTGACGCCAGGCCTGGATGCCGAGGACGCGGCACGCCTGGCTGCCGAAATCAGTGCCACCCTGGAAAATCTGCGCCAGACCGGTGCCAGTGACTGCATGCCGGTCGCGCATCTGGGCATCGTCGCCTACCACCCCGGCGAACCGGCCAACGATGTGCTTGTGCGACTGGATCAGGCACTGACCCAGGCCGGCCAACACCCCGAGCGACCCTGGGTGCTGCTGGACCACGGCGAGAGCGCGCCGAACCCGACCCCGTACGATTGGCGCGGCTGGATCGACGACGCGCTGACTCAAGGCAAATTGCAGTTGTATTTTCAGCCGGTGGTGCAATGCGCCGATACCAGTGAGGTGTTGCATCACAAAGTCCTCGCACGCTTGCTCGACCCGCAGGGCCAGGCGATTGCAGCCGGACATTTCCTGCCGTGGATCGAGCGTCTTGGCTGGTCGGCACGCTTCGATCTGGCCATGCTCGAAGCAACCCTCGATTACCTTGCCGTCAATCGCTGGCCGCTGGCGCTGAGCCTGTCCGGCAGCACCTTGCGTGATCAGCCGCAGCTGCAGCTGATCATCGACATGCTCGAATCACTGCCGGAACTGGCACCGTTGCTGACCCTGGAAATCGATGAACGTCAACTGCCGCCTCCCGAGCAACTGCAGCGCCTCAGTCATAGCCTGCTCGACACCGGCTACCGCATCGGCCTGCAACATTTTGGTGGCAGCTTCAGCCAGATCGGCAACCTCACCCAACTGGGCCTGGCTTATCTGAAAATCGATGGGGCCTACATCCGGCATATCGATGCACAGCGGGATAAACGGCTGTTCATCGAGGCGATCTTCAGGGCGACCAACAGCATTGATTTGCCATTGATCGCGGAAATGGTCGAGACCCAGGGCGAGCTGAAGGCCATCAGGGAATTAGGGGTCTTCGGGGTGATGGGCAGGTTGATCGGGTCACCGGAGCCGATGTGATTTCGTCAGGCAGACCTGTAGAAGCAAAGCTTGCTCGCGAAAGCGGTGGTTCAGTCAACATCCTTGTTGAATGTGAAACCGCTATCGCGAGCAGGCTCGCTCCCACAGGGGTTTGTGTGAGGCAGACCCTCAGGTCACACGGTATCCACCTTCAACGAATGATCGTTGAGCATGCCGTTGATGATGGTCGCCGAGTCCGCACCGGAAATCACCCCGCCCGCCCCCGGGGTGACGCCGTAATGGCTGGCCAGGTTGACGCCGGCCAGCTCGATGGTCTGGTTCGGCGCAGCACCGGCCATGGCGCTGACGTCGATGCTGGTGACCAGTGATGCGCCGCTGCCGCTGACGGTGAAGTGCAGGTAGTCATCCAGCGAAGCCGCGGTGCCGTTTTCCCCTTGCAGCAGTTGCGACAGATCGAGTTTGTCGGTGCCCGGCGTGAAGTCGGTGATCACATCATGGCCGCCGCTGCCCTTGAACCACTGGAAGGTGTCGGCGCCGCTGCCGCCGGTCAGGGTGTTGTTGCCCAGGCCGCCGATCAGGAAATCGTCGCCGCCCTCGCCCTTGAGTACGTCGTTGCCCAGGCCGCCGGTGATGATGTTGCTGTTGTTGTCACCGGTCAGGCTGTCGTTGAAGTTCGAGCCGACGAGGTTCTCGATACCTGTCAGGGTGTCAGTGCCGGCGCCCAGCGTATTCTGTGGCCCGCTCGTCCCCAGATTGACCGTGACGCCCGCCGTGGCATGGGCGTAGCTGGCGGTATCGTTGCCAGTGCCGCCGTCCAGCAGGTCATTGCCCACGCCGCTGAACAGCAAGTCATTGCCGGCGCCGCCGTGCAACTCGTTGTTGCCGGTGCCTGCGGTGAGGATGTCGTTGCCGTCACCGGCATTGAGGATGTTGTCGCCGCTGCCCGCCACCAGCGTGTCGTTGCCGGCGGTACCGGTGAGGGTATGGCCATTCTGGTAGCTGATGCTCACGTTGGCGCTGTCGCTGCCGCCATGGTTGTCGCTGGCTGTGTAGGTGCCGTGGTAGTCCGGGGTGATGTCATGCGCCCCGGAATAGTCGAGCTTCATTGTCAGTTGGTAGCCTTCCGAATTGTTGACGCCGCTGCCACTGGTGTTGGTGATGTTGGTGATGTGGATCTGGTACACACCATCCGCCGCCGCGGTGATGGTCTGGCCATCAGCCAGGGCAATCCAGGCGCCGCCGTTGATGGAGTACTCCATGGCGATATGGCCGGCTGCCAGGTTGTGGTCCAGGTTGAGGGTTTCACCTTGTTTGAGGTTAACGGTGATCCGGTCCTCATCGTTGGTGTTGGCCGCGTTGATCGGGCCAAGGTAACCACTGACCACCAGTAGTGCAGTCATGGTTGCGGCATTGGCCGCGAACGACTCGCGCACATTGGCCAGGTTCTGGTTGCTCGGTTTGACGCCGCTGCCGGAGAAGTCGATCGCACCGGAACCCTTGAAGTCCGCGCCTTTGCCGACCCAGCCTGTGTAATAGTTGCTCGGCGATGCGCTCAGCGGATCGCCATCTGGATCAGTGTCATTGGCCAGCAGCAGCTCACCCGGCACCGTGATGTTGCCCGAGAGTACGTTGGTGATGATGTGATCATCGGCGGCCACCGGTGGAGCATTCGGAATGACCTTGACCACCAGGGTCGAACTGGCGAGATCGCCGTCGTTGTCGCTGACGGTGAAGCCGATGTTTTCGGTGAGCGCCACTGAGGTGGTTTTCTGCGATACGTAGCTGTATTCGCCGGTATCGAGATTCACCACCAGGGTGCCCTTGTTGTCGGTGGCGATACTCAGGGTGTTGTTGACCGTGTTGAAAGTGCCATGGTTGGCGCCGCCGCTGAAGTTCAGCGAACCCTGGTTGCTGTTGCCTTTCGGATCATAGGTGTAGGTGGTGCCATCGACGGTGATGGTTTTGATGAAGCCACCATCGGCCCCGAACGTACCGCCCTCGCCCAGCAACGAACCGGTCACCGGCGCGCCGATGACCGTGCCGGAAAGCACCGAGTTGAGCTGGTTCAGATCCGTGACGATCACCGCGTTGGTATTGTTGCCGGGGGTGGTGCTGCCGTCATATGCCAGCGGATCAAGGTTGGCATTACTCACACCGTTGCCCAGGCCAATCGCGTAGTTCTTGATGTCGTTGGCTTCGAGGAACGCTTTCCACGCGGCCTCATCCGAGCTACCGATATCCCCTTCATTGGGTTTGCCATCAGAGAAGAAGTAACCGACGTTCTGTGCGCCGGTCAGTTTGCCATTGGTGTTGAACGCGTCCTGCGCCACGTCCACCGCCGCGTCGTAATTGGTGCCACCGCCTGCCGTCAGGCCGGAGATAATCGATTTGGCCGTCGCTACATCGACCCATACCGAAGTCTTGTCGGTGGCGTTGCTACTGAACGTCACGATCTGCACTTTGACGTCGCCCAGGTCATCGTACTTGTCGAGCAAGGCGCTGATCGCCTGCTTGGCCAGCTCCAGCCGCGACAACCCCGGTACGCCAGAGGCGTCGGCCATGCTGCCGGACACGTCGATGATCAGCAGCAGATTGGAATCGATCTCCACAGCCGCCACGGAACGTTCCGAAGCTAGGGCTTTAGGCACGTCATCAACGATGTTGACCACGATGGTGCTGGTGGTGCTGTTACCCCCCGCATCGGTGGCTTTGTAGGTGAAGCTTTCGCTCAGGGTGTTCGGACCATCGTTGGCACCCGGCGCGGTTTTCGGCGCCGATGTCAGGGTGTAGGTGTAGGTGCCGTTGGGGTTGAGCAGGATCTGCCCGTACGTCCCGGTGGCGCTGCCGACCAGGGTGTAGGTGACCGCACCGCTGGCGCCGGTGACCGAACCGACCAGGGTACCGCTGGCCGTTTCACCGGTATTGCCCGGTTCGCTGCCGGTGACGGTGCCGGCCGCCAGATCCTGGCCGTCCTTGCCCAGGTCCAGGGCTTTTTCGTAGACCGTCACGTCGCTGTCGGTGACGGCTTTGATATTGCTGTTGCAGACATCGATGGTAATGGTGGTGGTGCTTTGATCGCCATCGGCATCGCGCACGGTATAGGTGAACGTATCGGTAGCCCCCGGTGCAGCGACCGAGTTCGGGTTGCTGTGATAGACCGCGTTACCGGTGGCGTCCAGGGTCAGATAGCCGTAGTTACCGTTGATCTGAGTGTTGAGGCCGCCCACCGCCGAAGTCGAGGTGTTGCTGCCGGCGCGCACACCGATCACCGCGGCCAGGCCGTCGGCACCGCCGATGTCGTTGTCCAGCACATTGCCGCTGACCGTGCCGCCTTCGATCACAGAGGCGGTGTCGGCTTTGGCGGTCGGCAAATCATCGACGATGTTGACGTTGATCTGCCCGGACGCCGTGCTGCCATCGGTGTCGGTAGCGACCACGTTGAAGTTCTCGGTGATGCTGTTGGCACCGTTGGCATTCGGGTGGGTCTCGTTGTCCACCAGGGTGTATTTGTAGCTGACCACGCCGGTGGCCGGGTCGTAGCCGGTGATGGTCAGGGTGCTGCCCAGCGGCGTGGTGATGGTTTGCGGAAAACCGGCGGCCACGCCTCCGGTGACCACGGCGATACCGCCGACGGTCAGGGTTTGCAGGCCATCCAGCGCGGTGACGGTGAACGTGCCGCTCTGGGTCAGCGCCGGTGCGTTGGGATGGGAGCCGTCGCTGAGGTTCTTTTCATAGACCGTCAGCTCGCCACAATCGACATCCAGGCCCTTGATGATGACCAGGTCGTTGTTGTTATGGACGTTCAGCACCAGGTTGGCGGTGCTGATATCGCCGTCGGCATCAGTGAGGGTATAGGTGAAGGTTTCTGTCCCGTTGCCACCACCGTGCAGGGCTTTGAAATCCACGTCGTTGGTGTTGAGGGTGTAGGTGTAGGTGCCATTGGCGTTCAGCACCAGCGTGCCGTATTTACCGACGAAGGTACCCGCGGTGATCGGACCGCTGTGGGGGCCGGTCGCCACGGTATCGGCGCCTTGCACGTCGTTGGTCAGTACGTTGCCGTTGAGGGTGAGCAACGACTCCGACGCCGTGTGGGCGTTGCTGTCATTCATCGCTTTGGGCACGTCATCGACAATGTCGACCACGATGGTGCTGGTGACGACGTTGCCCAGGGAGTCGGTAGCCTGGTAGGTGAAGGTTTCGTGCGTGACATTGGCGCCGTCATTGGCATGCGGCGTAGTGCTGGGCGGTGAAGTCAGGGTGTAGGTATAGGTGCCGTTCGGGTTGAGGTGAATTTGCCCGTAAGCCCCGGTGGCGCTGCCGACCAGGGTGTAGGTGATCGCCCCGACGGCGCCGGTGACCGAGCCAACCAGGGTGCCGCTGGCAGTTTCGCCGGTGCTGCCAGGCTGGCTACCGGCGACCGTACCGGCGGCCAGGTCCTGGCCATCCTTGTTCAGGTCGAGGGCTTTTTCGTACACGGTCACGTCGGTGTCGCTGACCGCTCTCAGGCAACTGTTGTAGACATCGATGGTGATGGTGGTGGTACTTTCATCGCCATCGGCATCGCGCACGGTGTAGGTGAATACGTCAATCGCGCCGGGGCCGCTCACGGCGTTAGAGTTGCTGTGGTAGACCGCGTTGCCCTGGGCATCGAGGGTCAGATAACCGTAGGTGCCATTGATCTGGCTGTTCAAGCCGCCGATGGCCGAGGTCGAGGTATCCGACCCGGCACGCACGCCGACCACCGCGCCGCTGGCGGCCGGACCGTCGGCGCCGCCGATGTCGTTGTCCAGCACGTTGCCGCTGACGGTACCACCCTCCTGCACGGAGGCTGCGTCGGCTTTGGCGGTCGGCAGGTCGTCGACAATGTTGACGTTGATCTGCCCGGTGGCAGTGCTGCCGTCGGTGTCGGTGGCGACGACGTTGAAATTCTCGGTGATGCTGTTGGCGCCGTTGGCGGTCGGGTGGGCCTCGTTGTTCACCAGGGTGTAGCTGTAGCTGACTACACCAGTGACTGGGTTGTAGCCGGTGATGGTCAGGGTGCTGCCCAGCGGCGTGACGATCGATTGCGGGAAACCGGCGGCCACGCCACCGCTGACCACGATGATGCCACCCACGGTCAGGGTTTGCAGGCCATCGAGCGCGGTGATCGTGAAGGTGCCGCTTTGGGTCAGGGCCGGGGCGTTGGGGCTGGTGCCGTCGCTGAGATTTTTCTCATGGACCGTCAGTTCGCCGCCAGATACGTCGAGACCGTTGAGGGTCACGCCATCGTCGTTGTTGTGGATGTTCAGCACCAGGTTGGCGGTGCTGGTGTCGCCATCGGCATCGGTAAGGGTGTAGGTGAAGGTTTCGGTGCCGTTGCCACCGCCGTGCAGGGCTTTGAAGTCCGCATCGTTGGTGTTCAGGGTGTAGGTGTAAGTGCCATTGGCGTTCAGCACCAGGGTGCCATACTTACCGACGAAAGTGCCGGGGGTGATCGGGCCGGCGTTTTCACCGACCGGCACACGGTCGGCGCCTTGCACGTCGTTAGTCAGCACATTGCCGTTCAGGGTCTTTTGGGTTTCCGATGCCGTGCCATTGCCGTCATCGACCGCTTTCGGCACATCGTCGGTGATGTTGACGTCCAAGGAACCGGTGGCGGTGTCGCCGTTGCTGTCGCCGGCGACCACGGTGAAGTGCTCGCTGAGGGTAGTGCCGTCACCGGACGTATGGGTCTCGTTGTCGTTGAGGGTGTAGCTATAACTCACCACACCGGTGGCCGGGTTGTAACCGGTGATGGTCAGGGTGCTGCCCAGCGCAGTGGTGATCGACTGCGGGAAGCCCACGGCGACACCGCCGCTGATGATGTTGATCCCGCCGATGCTCAGGCTGGTCAGTCCGTCGGGCGCCGTGACGGTGAAGGTGCCGCTCTTGGTCAGCGCGCCGGGATTGCTCGCCGAGCCGTCGGCGAGGTTGGCTTCATTGAGGGTCAGTTCGCCGCCTTTTACCGAGAGGCCATCGAGGGTGACCGGATTGTTGACGACAGGCGTGATCACCGGGTCAGCGTCGGGGTCGGCATCACCTTCGTGCCGCTCTTCGGGAAACTCGGGGATGCCATTGAAACCGGCGGTGGGGAAGCCAATGATTGGATCGACCCGCCCGCCCACTTCTTCAAGCAATACAAAACTGTGGCCCCCACCCAGTGCACCACCGCCAGGAGCGGTCGAACCCGGCCCGGCCGCCGTCGCTTCAGCGGTCTGCGTCGGGTCGTCACCGGCAGCAATGGCTTTTTGCAGTTGCTCGACATCAGTCAGCTGCGCCTGGGTCGGCGTTACCGCCTCGGCCGTGTCCACACGGGGTGGCTGATGTGCCAACAACTGGGCGTTCATTTGCAGGCTGCTGCCCCGTCCGAGGGTCAGTTCCTGGCCATTTTGCAGATGCACCGCCACGGCCCCTTCGGCCCCGGTATTGAGCTGATCACCGGCGAACAATCGGTCGCCCTCGATCAGAACGCGACGGGTGCCGTCGCCCCCTGTGGCGAACACCTGACCGATGACTTTACTGACGATACCGATGAGCGTAGCCATGTGCATTTCCTCCGTTGCCAACCGCTGTCGGCACCTTTTTGTTGCGGAGAACATGCTCATGGATGGCTCAAACGGGTCGCCCGGCGGATCGTCTACCCGATCAGCGGCATTACCTGAGTAAGCCGCTGCCCCGGCGACGATCTCGCCCAGCGTGTTGCTCACGGGCGTCGTCCACGGTGGGAATAAAACCCTTTGCGATCAATGGCATCGAGTTCCACATCCGAGACAACTTGCCCTGCGAGCGAAGCGTAACGGTTCTGAATCACCCGAGTGACAAAAAACCGTCACCCAATTTCCGTTACACGTCCCTCCCCTCCAGCACCTCTCCGCCCTATGTCGATAAATGGATCGGAACTTTTCCCAAGCCCTCATGAGCGCCCTAAAGCTCATAAATCAAGGGCTTCGCAATGGAACAATGTGCTGGATTTTGCAGAGCGCATAAGTTTTTTTCGACATAAACATTATGAGAAATACTTCTTAGATTCTCTCCAGAATGTTCTTAGCTCTGTTGTTAAAAGCATGAAACGGTTTGCCTATAAATGTCGTCAAATAATTGGCGACTCATAAAGCACCATCAGGACTCAGGGAGATGTACCCATGCGCCTTTTAACCCCCCTCTACACCGCCGTTTTATTGGCCATGGCCTGCACCTCTCAGGCTCAAGCCATGTCATTGACCGAGGCGATCCAAAGCACCATTGCGACCCACCCGGAATTGGCGTCGCGGGTGGACAGCCGTCTGTCGGCCGATGAAGACGTGAAGGTCGCCAAGGGGGGCTTTTATCCATCGGTTGACTTGAACGCCGCCTATGGACGCGGGTACAGCGATAACACCAATACGCGCGCGTTCGGCGATCACCACACGGAAATCCTCAACTACACCCAATCGGAATTGCGCCTGCGGCAGATGCTCTTCGATGGCTTCAATACCGCCAACGAGGTCGAGCGCACCAAGGGCGTGGTCAACTCCCGGGCCTATTACGCCCAGGGCACCGCCCAGGACCTGGCCCTGCGCACCGTCGAGGTCTATCTCGAAGTGCTCAAGCGCCGTGAGCTGGTGACGCTGGCCAAGAACAACCTGCAAGCGCATTTGCGGGTCAACGACCAGATCGGCCTGCGTACCGAACGCGGTGTCGGCAGTAACGCCGATGCCGACCAGTCCACCGCTCGTCGGGCACTGGCGGAAAACAACCTCGACACCGCCGAGGTGGATCTGGCCGACGCCGAGTCGAACTTCTACGCCGTCGTCGGGCGCTTGCCCGATGAACTTGAAACCCCGCCCTCGACCCGCGGCGAACTGCCGGCCAGCCTGCCGGAAGCCCAGCAGAGCATGGTGGAAAACAACCCCTACCTGAAATCCGCCCAGGCCGACGTACAATCGGCCGAGAGCCAGTACGAGGTTGCCAAGTCGCCGTTCTACCCACGTTTCGACGCAGAGGCCGCGGTGGGCGCGAACAACAACATCGCCGGCGAAGAGGGCCATGACAACGAATGGCGGGTCGGGGTGGTGATGAACTACAACCTGTTCCGCGGCGGCAGCGACAAGGCGCGCCTGCAATCCAACGCCCACAAGATCAATCAGGCCATGGACATCCGCAACAACGCCCTGCGCCAGCTCAACGAAAACATTCACCTGGCCTGGAACGCCATGGTCAACGCCAAGAAGCAAACCCCGACCGCCCGTGAATACGCCGAAACCAGTAAACGCGTGCGCATGGCCTATCAGGATCAGTTCGGCCTCGGCCAACGTACCCTGCTCGACCTGCTGGACAGTGAAAACGAACTCTACAACGCCAACCGCCGCTACACCGAAGTGCGCTACACCGAAGAGTTTTCGATGTACCGGGTACTGGCGAACATGGGCCAGTTGTTGAGCAAACAGCGGGTGGTGTTGCCCGCCGATGCGATCGCCCAGACCGAAGTGAAAAACGAAGCGCGTTTGCCTGAACTGAAGTAGTGCAAGGGAGCGATCAATGTGACCAGCATGGAACCTGGCAACACCGGTGTCGATCCGCGCCTGAGCTTCGATGACCCACTGCTGGACGGTCTGTTGATTCTCTGCAAACTCCATGGCGCGACGGTCAGTCGCGCCAGCCTCAGTGCCGGGCTGCCAATGGCACACCAACGCCTGAGCCTGGACCTGCTGCCACGCGCAGCGGCCCGGGCTGGTTTGCAGGCGCGCCTGCTGCGCCGCGACCTCAAGGATATTTCCCCGCTCAACCTGCCCGTCATGCTGCTGCTCAACGATGGCCGCACGGCGGTGCTGCGCCGCCATGGCGAAGACGGTCGATTGTTGATCCTGCCCAGCGAAGCCGACGGCGGCGAACAATGGATCAGGACCGAAGAGCTTGAAAAACATTACGCTGGCCAGGCCCTGTTCGCCCGGCCACGGCATGAACTCGAAAACCTGCGCTCGCCGTTGGTGCCGCGGGTCCAGGCCTGGTTTCGCGACACGCTGAAGCTGTCGAAATGGCTGTACAGCGACGCGGTCCTGGCGAGTTTCCTGATCAACCTGCTGGGCCTGATGGTGCCGCTGTTCGTGATGCAGACCTACGACCGCGTAGTGCCGAACCAGGCCACTTCGACCCTGTGGGTGCTGTCCATCGGTTTGCTGATCGGCACCGTTTTCGAGTTGGTACTGCGCGTGGTGCGTGCGCACTTGCTGGACACCGCCGGGAAGAAAACCGACGTGATCCTGTCGGCGACGCTGTTCGAACGCATCACAGGCATGGCGATGAAAGCCCGCCCGGCGACCATCGGCGGTTTTGCCCAGAGCATTCATGACTTCCAGGGCCTGCGGGAATTTCTCACTGCCGTGACCCTCACCAGCCTGATCGACCTGCCCTTTGCCTTGCTGATGTTGCTGGTGATCGGCCTGCTCGGCGGCTGGCTGGTGGTGATCCCGATCCTGGCATTTCCGATCACCATCATTTTCGCCATGGTGATTCAGGCGCGCTTGCGCGACACCGTGCAAAAAAGCCTGACCCTGGGGGCCGAACGCCAGGCCCTGCTGATCGAAACCCTCGGCGGCCTGGAAACCCTCAAGGCTTGCAGCGCCGAAAGCGAGCGCCAGCACAAATGGGAAAGCACCCACGGCGCCCTCACCCGCCTCGACAGTCACGCGCGCAACCTGGCGGCGCTGGCCACCAACGGCACCCTGTTCATCCAGCAGTTTTCCGGCATGGCGACCATCGTTGCCGGGGTCTACAGCATCATCGCCGGCAACCTGAGCGTCGGTGCGTTGGTGGCGACCTACATGCTCGGCAGCCGGGTACTGGCCCCGCTGGGGCAAATCGCCGGTTTGATCACCCGCTACCAGCAAGCGCAACTGACCATGAAGAGTACCGACGCCCTGATGTCCCTGCCTCAGGAACGGGACGCCCGGCAACGGCCGCTGGAGCGTACGCAACTGCAAGGCGCGCTGGACGTGATCGGCGTGACATTCAATTACAGCGGCCAGAGCGCCCCGGCATTGGCCAATGTCAGCTTCAGCGTGAAACCCGGTGAACGGATCGGCATCATCGGCCGCAGCGGCTCGGGCAAAAGTACCTTGGCGCGCCTGGTGATGGGGTTCTACGAACCTGCGGAAGGCCAGTTGCTGCTCGATGGCCTCGACCTGCGGCAACTGGATGTCGCCGACCTGCGCCATCAGATCGGTTACGTCGCCCATGACCTGCCGCTGCTGGCCGGCAGCCTGCGCGACAACCTGACCCTCGGCGCGCGCTACATCAGCGACGCGCGCATGCTTGAAGTGGCGGAACTGACCGGCGTCACCGAGCTGGCCCGGCAACATCCGCAAGGCTTCGACCGCCCCGTCGGCGAGCGCGGGCAATTGCTCTCCGGCGGCCAACGCCAGGCCGTGTTGCTGGCCCGGGCCTTGTTGCTGGACCCGCCGATCATGCTGCTCGACGAACCCACCAGCGCCATGGACAACAGCAGCGAAGACGTTCTGCGGCAAAAACTCCACGGCTGGGTCCAGGGCAAAACCGTGCTGCTGGTGACCCACCGCACCTCGATGCTGAGCCTGGTGGATCGGCTGGTGGTGCTGGATAACGGGCGGATCGTCGCCGACGGACCGAAAGAAGCGGTCATCGATGCACTGCGCAAGGGCCGCGTCGGCTCTGCGGCGGTCTAGGAGTTGCCCATGTCTGCGGACCAAGGCTCGCGTGGTTACTTCAGCAGCTTTGGCAAAAGCGCCGAAGTTGAATTCATGCCGGAAACGGCCGGCGCCTCGTTGCAGGATTCACCGCGCTGGTCGCGGGTCACCGTGTGGCTGGCGGCAGCGCTGTTGATCAGCGCGCTGGTCTGGGCCAAGTTCGCCGTGTTGCAGGAAGTCACCATGGGCGAAGGCAAGGCCATTCCGTCGAGCAAGGTGCAAGTGATCCAGAACCTGGAGGGCGGCATCGTCACCGAGATCTTCGTGCGCGAAGGGCAAATGGTGAACAAGGGCGACACCCTGTTGCGCCTGGATGACACGCGCTACCAGTCGAACAAGGGCGAAAGCGAGGCCGATCGGTATGCACTGACCGCGCAGGTCGAACGACTGTCGGCAGAAGCGGAAGGCCGCCCCTTCAAACTGTCGGAAGAAGTGATCGCCAAGGCGCCGCAAGTGGCCGAAGACGAACGCTCGCTGTACGAACAACGACAACGTCGACTGGCCAGCGAACAACGCACGCTGAGTGAACAACTTCGGCAAAAAACCCAGGAACTGGCGGAATTCCGCTCGAAAGCCGGGCAATACAGTTCAAGCCTGGCGCTGGTCAATCAGGAGATGGCCATGTCCGAGCCGCTGGTCAAGACCGGTGCGGTATCGCCGGTGGAGATCCTGCGACTCAAGCGCAGCGCCGTGGAAATCCGCGGTTCGCTGAACGCTACCACCCTGGCGATCCCCCGGGCGGAATCGGCGATGGCCGAGATCAAAAGCAAGATCGACGAGTCGGAACAAACCTTCCGCTCGGAAGCGGCCAAGGAGCTGAATGAGAAACGCACCGACCTGTCGAAAATCACGGCGTCGAGCATCGCCATCGACGACCGCGTGACCCGTACCACGGTGACCTCGCCGGTCAAGGGCATCATCAAGGTGTTGAAGGTCAACACCATTGGCGGCGTGGTCCAGCCGGGCAGCGATATGGTGGAAATCGTCCCCCTGGAAGACAACCTGCTGATCGAGGCCAAAGTGCGGCCACAGGACGTGGCGTTCCTGCATCCGGGGCAGAAAGCCATGGTCAAGTTCACCGCCTACGACTACACGATCTATGGCGGCCTGAGCGCCAAGCTTGAGCTGATTGGTGCCGACACCATTACCGACGACAAGGGCAACAGCTTCTACCTGATCCAGGTGCGCACCGATAAAAACCATTTGGGCGGGGATGCGAAACCGCTGCTGATCATTCCGGGGATGGTGGCGACGGTGGATATCATTACCGGGGAGAAAACGGTGTTGGATTATTTGCTGAAACCGGTGCTGAAAGCGCGGACTGAGGCGATGCGCGAGCGGTAGTCTCGATCAGAATTTCGGGTGATTGTTCTATCGCTTTCGCGAGCAGGCTCGCTCCCACAATGGAATGCGATCAAATGTGGGAGCGAGCCTGCTCGCGAAGAGGCCCGAACAGGCAACGACTATTTCGGCCCATGATTACGCTGAAAAACCTCCTCCCCCATCGCCGCAATCTGCCCTTCGATCAACGCTTCGAACGGCTTCAACAACGGTTCGAATGAAGCCGGCGCTTCAAGCGTCTGCAACGCCTGTACAATCGCCTCCACCGTCGACAACGCTCCCGGCCCCGGTGCCTTGCGCAGCCGATAACGGGACACGCCGCCCTCGGCCAGGGTCACCCTTGGCAGCGCCGCCAGCAGTGGATTCAAGTGCAGCATCTTGCGCGCCTTGCGCCAGGTACCGTCCGGTACCACCAGCAGCAACGGCTCATCGGATGCGCTGTAAGCCTGCATCGGTTGCGCATCGTCGGCGGGGAACAGCAAACGTGCCTGGTACCCCGGCTGATTCAACAACCTCGGCAAATCCTCGAATACCTCGCCGACGATCAACTCGGCATTGTTCAAGCCCAACGCCGCCAGCCGCGCGGTGTTCAGGGCATGGCTCACCTCGTTTGGATGCTGCAACAGCAACACCCGAGTGCGGCTGTCGAGGCTGGGAATCAGCGGGCACAGGCAGTGGCTTTGCGGACGCAGGCAGCGCGGGCATTGAATTCTGGACATCGTCTTAAACCTGATTGAGCTGCGCTTTAAGCAAATCGCGGAAGGTCTGGATCAGCGGCTCGCGGCTGCGGCCCCGGCGTACGATCATCGAAAACGGTGCCTGATAACCGAAGGTCGCCGGCAACAGCACACGCAAGTCGCCCTTGTCGGCCCAGGCCTGGGCGTAGTGCTCCGGCAAGTAACCGATGTAGGCGCCGGACAGCACCAGAATCAGCTGCGCCTCCATACTCTCCACCGTTGCGGCGCTGTGCTTGAAGCCGTGGCGGGCCAGTTCAGCCTGGCTCCAGTAACCACGACCGACCATGCGCTGCTGGGTGATGACCTGCTCGGGTATACGCCGCTCGCTGAACAGCGGATGCCGCGTGCTGCAATACAACCAATGCTGCTCGCGGTACAGCGGCATGTACACCAGACCGCTCATGCGCGTGGAAAACGCGCCGATGGCCAGGTCGAGGCGGTTGTCCTGCACGCCCAGTTGCAGTTCGTAGGGGCTCATGACCGACAGGTGCAAGTGTACGGCCGGGTGTTCCTGACTGTAGGCGCCGATGGCTTCGGCGAACGGCAAGGCCTTGTCGCTGACGGTGGAATCGATTACCCCCAGGTTCAACGTGCCGCGCAATTCACCCTTGAGTGCGGCGGCGTATTGCTCGAAACCTTCCAGCTCGCCGAGCAGGCGCAGGGTTTCCTGATGGAACAGCTCGCCCTTGCTGGTCAGGCTGAAACCGCCGCGGCCGCGATGGCACAGCACCAGGCCCAGCGCCGACTCGAGCTGACTCATGTAGGTGCTGATGGCCGAGGTCGACAGGTTGAGCTCTTGCTGGGCGTTGGCGAATCCCTGATGACGCACCACGCTGACAAAAATGCGCAATAGTTTCAGGTCGGGTAAAGCGTTGGCCATGGGGAACTCCGATTACAGGGTGATGCGCAATGCTCAAGTCAATGAAGATCTTTGTGGGAGCGAGCCTGCTCGCGATGAGAGCCTTCAGCCAACGTCAATGTTAACTGGCCCACCGCTTTCGCGAGCAGGCTCGCTCCCACAAGGTCTGTGCCTGGCATTGGGTTTTGCGTATGGGGTGAAGTCTATCGCCGTCACCCCCATTAGTTTAGAAAAATCTGAACTAAGTATTTGCGCGTAGCGATTCTTCCCGGCCACTACATTTCGCAGAATCGGCCCACAGCGGTGCCTGCGTCTCCCCGACCTGCGCAACCGACATAAATAAAACAACGACGATGAGGCCCTACCCGTGGACAAGATTCTTCACCAACCACTGGGCGGCAACGAAATGCCGCGCTTCGGCGGCATCGCCACCATGCTGCGACTCCCCCATGTTCCTACCGCTGCCGGCCTGGACGCTGCCTTCGTTGGCGTGCCTCTGGACATCGGTACCTCGCTGCGCCCAGGCACCCGTTTCGGGCCGCGTGACATCCGCGCTGAATCGGTCATGATCCGCCCGTACAACATGGCCACCGGTGCGGCGCCCTTCGACTCGCTGTCGGTTGCCGACATCGGCGACGTGGCGATCAACACCTTCAACCTGCTGGATGCCGTACGGATCATCGAAGAATCCTACGACAACATCCTCGAACACGACGTGATCCCCCTGACTTTGGGTGGCGACCACACCATCACCCTGCCAATCCTGCGTGCCATCCATAAGAAGCACGGCAAGGTCGGCCTGGTGCACATCGACGCCCACGCCGATGTGAACGATCACATGTTCGGCGAGAAAATCGCCCACGGCACCACCTTCCGTCGCGCTGTCGAAGAAGGCCTGATCGACCCGGACCGCGTTGTGCAAATCGGCCTGCGTGCCCAGGGTTACACCGCTGACGACTTCAACTGGAGCCGCAACCAGGGCTTCCGCGTGGTGCAGGCCGAAGAGTGCTGGCACAAATCCCTGGCGCCGTTGATGGCCGAAGTGCGTGAGAAAGTCGGTGGTGGCCCGGTGTACCTGAGCTTCGACATCGACGGAATCGACCCGGCGTGGGCGCCTGGTACCGGCACCCCGGAAATCGGTGGCCTGACGACCATTCAGGCGATCGAGATCGTTCGTGGCTGCCAAGGCCTCGACCTGATCGGTTGCGATCTGGTAGAAGTCTCGCCCGCTTACGACACCACGGGTAACACCTCGCTGCTGGCCGCCAACCTGCTGTACGAAATGCTCTGCGTACTGCCTGGCGTGGTCCACCGCTGAGGATCGGTCATGAACGAACGTGATCAGGTTTTGAAAGCGGCTGCCGACCTGGTGTCCGCCTTCGCCCGAAACG
This sequence comes from Pseudomonas sp. G(2018), assembly GCF_005502415.1. NCBI lineage: Bacteria > Pseudomonadati > Pseudomonadota > Gammaproteobacteria > Pseudomonadales > Pseudomonadaceae > Pseudomonas > Pseudomonas sp. G(2018). Next base: position 77,522 of record NZ_SCOO01000004.1, read on the forward strand.
ATCGCGAAGCCTACTTCGGCGCGTTCAGCGCCGATGCCAGCTTCGTTTTCTACACCCTCGAACAGCCCCTGTTGTCGCGCGACGCCTACCAGGCGTTGTGGGACAGCTGGCGTGCCGAGGATGGCTTCGAGGTGCTGTCGTGCACTTCGAGCAACGCTTTCGTCAGCCTGCAGGGTGACGTGGCGATTTTCATCCATGACGTGGCCACCGAGCTGCGCATGCAAGGGGAGCAACACTTCAGCCAGGAGCGCGAGACGATTGTTTTCAAGAAACAAGCGTCTGGCCAAGAACAACAAGGCCTGTGGCTGGCCTGTCACGAACATTTGTCCGCTATGCCGGAAGGGCTGCCAACCCCTTAGCCAAACAGGTGACGCTCACACACGATGAGCGCGCCTTTATGATCGGAGCAGATCATGAATAACAACAACAACGAAAAAAGCCTTAGCAGCATCGAAACAAACGGGGTCGAACAGATCCCGGACAATGAACGCGACGCCCGGCCCAGCGACCTGTTTCGCTTGATCTTCGGCGGCGCGAACACCTTTGCCACCGCCGTACTCGGCAGCTTCCCGGTACTGTTCGGCCTGTCGTTCCAGGCGGGCGTCTGGGCGATTGTGCTGGGTGTGGTGCTCGGTGCATTGATTCTGGCGCCAATGGGCTTGTTCGGCCCTATCAACGGCACCAACAACGCGGTGTCCTCCGGCGCGCACTTCGGCGTACACGGGCGCATCGTCGGCTCTTTTCTGTCGCTGTTGACCGCTATCGCGTTTTTCTCGCTCTCCGTCTGGAGCTCGGGTGATGCACTGGTGGGGGGTGCCAAACGCCTGATCAATTTGCCGGAAACCGATCTGACCCTGGGCCTGGCCTACGGCCTGTTCGCGCTGCTGGTTTTGACCGTGTGCATCTACGGCTTCCGCTTCATGCTGTGGGTCAACCGCATCGCGGTGTGGGCGGCCAGCCTGCTGTTCCTGCTGGGCATTTTCGCCTTTGCTCCGGCTTTCGACAGTCAATACGCCGGCACGGTGGCCATGGGTCAGGCCGGTTTCTGGGCAGCCTTTATCGGTGCCGCGCTGGTGGCCATGAGCAACCCGATTTCCTTCGGCGCGTTCCTTGGCGACTGGTCGCGCTACATTCCGCGTGAGACGCCCAAAGGCAGGATCATGCTGTCGGTCATAGCGGCGCAACTTGCCACCTTGATCCCGTTCCTGTTCGGCCTCGCCACCGCCACCATCGTGGCGATCAAGGCGCCGGACTACATCGCGGCCAACAACTATGTCGGTGGTCTGCTGGCGGTATCGCCGAGCTGGTTCTTCCTGCCGGTGTGCCTGATTGCGGTGATCGGCGGCATGTCCACAGGCACCACCTCGCTCTATGGCACCGGGCTGGACATGTCCAGCGTGTTTCCACGAGTGCTGTCGCGGGTCAAGGCCACGCTGCTGATCGGCGTGATGTCGATTGCCTTCATCTTCATTGGCCGCTTCGCAGCGAACCTGGTGCAGAGCGTGTCGACCTTCGCCGTGCTGATCATCACCTGCACGACCCCGTGGATGGTGATCATGATCATCGGCCTGCTGGTCCGTCGCGGCTTCTACTGCCCGGATGACTTGCAAGTGTTCACCCGCGGCGAAAAAGGTGGCCGCTACTGGTTCACCCACGGCTGGAACTGGCGTGGCCTGGGTGCCTGGATCCCGAGCGCGGCCATCGGCCTGTGCTTCGTGAACCTGCCGGGGCAGTTCGTCGGACCACTGGGCGAACTGGCCGGCGGTATCGACATCAGCCTGCCGGTGACCCTGGGCCTGGCCTCGGTGGTGTACCTGGTATTGCTGAGCCTGTTCCCGGAATCGACTGCGGTATTCGGCCCGAATGATCCACGCAGCAAGAGCACGGATTCGCTCGTTAAACCGGCGATGCGACAAGTCGCCTGAAATACCTGTGGGAGCGAGCCTGCTCGCGAAGACGGCGGCACATCCAACAAAGGTGTGACCGATAGAACGCTTTCGCGAGCAGGTTCGCTCACACAAAGAGCAGCCCCACAGAAACGTCTTAGTTTCACCATAAAAAAGACAATCGGAGACACGCCATCATGGCTTTGGATTTATTCGTCGTACTCATCTACGCCGCCGCGATGCTGATACTTGGCTACTACGGCATGCGCAAGGCCAAGACCAACGAAGACTTTTTGGTTGCCGGTCGTAACCTCGGCCCGAGCCTGTACATGGGCACCATGGCGGCCACCGTCCTCGGCGGCGCGTCCACCGTGGGCACCGTGCGTCTGGGCTATGTGCATGGCATCTCCGGTTTCTGGCTCTGCGCCGCACTGGGTTGCGGGATCGTGGCGCTGAACCTGTTCCTGGCCAAACCGCTGTTGAAACTGAAGATCTACACCGTTACCCAGGTGCTGGAGAAACGCTACAACCCGATGGCCCGCTCCGCGAGCGCGGTGATCATGCTGGCGTACGCGCTGATGATCGGCGTGACCTCGATCCTGGCGATCGGCACCGTACTGCAAGTGCTGTTCGGCCTGCCGTTCTGGATCTCGGTACTGCTCGGTGGTGGCGTGGTGGTGATCTACTCGGCCATTGGCGGGATGTGGTCGCTGACCCTGACCGACATCGTCCAGTTCGTGATCAAGACCGTTGGCCTGATGTTCATCCTGTTGCCAATCTGCCTGTACCGCGTCGGCGGCTGGGATGAACTGGTGTTGAAACTGCCGGCGGCGAGCTTCAGCTTCACCACCATCGGTTGGGACACCATCATCACCTACTTCATGATCTACTTCTTCGGCATCCTGATCGGTCAGGACATCTGGCAACGGGTGTTCACCGTCAAGACCGCCAAAGTGGCTCAGGTCGCCGGTACGTTCGCCGGTATCTACTGCATCCTCTACGGCCTGGCCTGCGCCTTGATCGGCATGGCCGCTCACGTGCTGATCCCGGACCTGGACAACGTCAACAACGCTTTCGCCGCCATCGTGAAACTGTCCCTGCCGGACGGTGTCCGTGGCCTGGTCATCGCTGCCGCACTGGCAGCCATGATGTCCACCGCCAGCGCCGGCCTGCTCGCCGCCGCCACCACCCTGACCGAAGACCTGCTGCCGAAACTGCGTGGCGGCAAACAGTCGAGCCTGGGCCTCAACCGTATCGTCACTATGCTGACCGGTGTTGTGGTACTCGGTATCGCCCTGGTGGTAAACGACGTGATCAGTGCCCTGACCCTGGCCTACAACCTGTTGGTGGGCGGCATGCTGATCCCGCTGATCGGTGCGATCTTCTGGAAACGCGCCACCACCGCCGGCGCCATCGCCAGCATGGGCATGGGCTTCGCCACGGCCCTGCTGTTCATGGTCAAGGACGGTCTGGATGCCAACACCCCTATCTACTACAGCCTGGCTGTAGGTCTGGTGAGCTTCGTGGTGATCAGTCTGATGTCCCGTCGCCCGGCAGTGGTGGCCAGTGCCGCCTAAGCTGAACATAACAACTTGATGCTTTCTTCGACGGGTGTGGCGTCGGTTGCCACACCCGTTTTTTTTCGCCTGAAGGAAAGTGCCTATGAAGATCGTCAGCCGCGATCAGTGGTTCGAGGTGAAGCAACTCAGCGACGGCATCCGCCTGATTCACGAGCCTTACATTCGCCCCTTCTACCGCTGCAATCTTTGGTTTGTTCAAGGCCGTAACAAAGACCTGCTGCTGGACAGCGGCTCCGGGCTGGTCAGCCTGCGCGAGCAATTGCCGTGGATCACCGAGCGGCCCCTGGTGGCAGTGGCCAGTCATTGCCATTTCGACCACATTGCAGGGCATCATGAGTTTGCTGAACGCCTGGTGCATCCGGCCGAAGCGCAGATCCTGGCCGCACCGGACGGTGAAAACGATTTGAGCCGGGCGTTTGTCGGCGACGACATGTTCGAGGCGCACCCCGATTGTCCGTTGTGCTACGCCGAGTATCGGGTCAAGGCTGCCCCGGCAACGGGCTTGATCGAAGAAGGCGATGTGCTGGACCTGGGCGACCGTGTGCTGCAAGTGCTGCACACGCCGGGACACTCGCCGGGCGGCATCAGCCTGTACGAAGCCGCGACCGAGACCTTGTTCAGCGGCGACATCATCTACGACGGGCCGCTGATCGAGGACGCCTACCACTCCAACCTCGATGACTACGCTCGCAGCCTGCAACGCTTGCGCGCCCTGCCGATCCGCACGGTGCATGGCGGACATTTCGGCAGTTTTTCCGGGGATCATCTACGCCACATGATTGACGAGTGGCAACGCTCACACGGCTGAAGCCTGCTGTACTCAAGCCCAGGGCCAATAAAACAACAACGCCCTTGAAGAGTCATCATGAACAAAGCCGCCATTCGCGCCGCCGTGCACCGCTACATCAGCCGCCTGCTGGAGGGTCAGGATGACTTCGACGACAACGCCAGTCTGGCGCAGTTGGGATTGGATAAAACGGATATCGAAGAGCTGATCTTCCATCTGGAAGATGAACTCGGCTTGACGGCGTTTACCGCCGAGGAAGACCGGATGCTCAAGACGGCCAGGACGGCGAATGACTTGAGCCGGTTTTTGATGGAGATTGGGCGGCATTGAAACCACGCGCCATCAGAGCAGCTACACCCTCTGTGGCGAGGGAGCTTGCTCCCGTTCGAGGGCGAAGCCCTCGCAAACCTGTCCAAGCGCCACAAATGAAACCGTGCGATCAAGAGGGGCCGCTTCGCAGCCCAGCGGGAGCAAGCTCCCTCGCCACAAAAGCACCCTCTCCCAACGCTTGTTCGCTTACCGGCGACGCTGCTGGCGTCGGCGCTGTTCGTCGTCGGTGCGAATTGGCACAGGTTGCAGAGGCGGTTCGATCAAACCGAGCGCGACACCCAGGTCATGCAGCCAGTTTTGGATTTTCTCTTTCATGATGCCCCCTTCAGGGTAGTGCCGAGCGACCGGAATTCTGTAGCCGCTTCGAACTGATAATAGTCCGAAGTCCTGAGCAATGCTCGCCCAAAGTGGCAATGATCTGTTACTGAATGGCTCACAATCCGACCGCATTAAATCATGCAATCGCCCGGGCTGGAATTTGCGCCGACGGATAGAGCGCCCGCTGCTCCTCGATCCACGCATTCAGGTTGGCCCCGGCCATGCCCTTGCGCCACATCAGCCAGGTCGTGGCCGTGGCAAACGGCTCAGGCAGAGGATGGACCGTCACACTTTCGCGGCCCGGCAGGCTGGCAAGCATTGACTCCGACATCAATGCCACGCCGGAACCTGCAATCACACAGGCGAGCATCCCCGGATAGGATTCGATCTCAATCGCCCGCCCCATGACCGCGTGGTCCCGGGAGTACCAGGATTCCAGACGCATCCTGTAGGAACAGCCCTGGCGAAAGGTGAATACCGAACGCCCTTCCACGTCCCGCGCGCTGAGTACCGGCGGGTGATCCGCCTCGCTGACCAGCACCAGCCGTTCCTCGCACAGCAACACACCATCGAGCATGGCAAGTTCGGGTGGACCGTCCACCAGCGCCGCATCGAGCCGGCCGGTGAGCAAACCTTCCAGCAATTCACCGCTGGGTCCGGACTGCACTTGCAAATTCACCGCCGGGTAACGCTTGTGATAGCGCGCCAACAACGCCGGGAGGTGAATGGCGGCGGTGCTGTACATGGTGCCGAGCACGAAGTCGCCGGCCGGTTGTCCACCCTGCACCGCGGCATGGGCTTCATCGTGCAAGGCGAACAGCTTGGCGGTGTAATCCAGCAGGACTTTACCCGCAGGCGACAACTGCAAACGCTGACGCTCGCGAACGAACAGTTCGACGCCCAACTGCTCCTCCAGCTGCTTGAGCCGGGTCGACAGGTTGGACGGCACGCGGTGCAGGCGCTCGGCGGCGCGGGTGATGGACTCTTCCTGCGCTACCGCCTGGAAGATCCGCAACTGGCTGAACTCCACGACATTCTCCAAAAAAGAACAAGTGACTCACTATTATTCTTTTACAGAGAATGTCAATCCATCAGATGCGAAGGTACTCAGGGCTGCCCAAGTGCTCTGCGCAACCGGCGGCGCACCCACTGCTCGGCGCTGACAAAGGTGATGCCCAGCAGTACCAGCACCGCGCCAATGACAAAGTTCAGGGTCAGTTTTTCCCCCAGCAACACCACCCCAAACGTAACGCCAAACAACGGCGTCATGAACGAAAACACCGCCAGGTTTGCCGCCAGATACCGGCGCAGCAACCAGAACCAGATCAGGTAGCTGAAGAACGACACCACCACGCCCTGAAACAGCACACTGGCAATCGCCACGCCGGTCAAACTGACGTGGGTAATCTGACCGCTGAGCAGCGCAATCAACAACAGGCCGATGAAGCCGACGATCAACTGATAGAACAGCGTCAGGGTCACCGGCGCCTCCGACAATCGCGAAGCCCGCACCACCACCGTGGTCGCGCCCCAAGCCGCGCCGGCCAGCACGCCCAGCGCATCCCCCATCAACATCCGGTAATCGAGATTGTCCCAGGACATGCCACCGGCAAACGCGATGGCGATCCCGACGAACGCGAGGAAAATTCCCAGCCATTGCACAGGCCGCAAACGCTCGCTCGGCAACAGCCAGTGCACACCCAGTGCGGTGAAAATCGGTGCGGTGTAGAGAAATACCGACATGTGCGCGGCCGTGGTCAATTGCAGGCCTTCGGAAATGAAGAAGAACTCCAGACCGAACAAGGCGCCGGCCAACAAGCCACCGCGCCAGGTCGCACCGACCTGATCCCAACCGCCCTTCCAGCAGATCAGCAACCCCACCAGCAACGCAGACATGCCGGAACGCGCGGCGGCCTGCATGACCGGCGCAATGTCGGGCGCCGCCCACTTGATCATCACCTGCTGAACACCCCAGACCAGGCACAACCCCAACATCACTTGCAGGGCAAATCCATCGGCGCTACGCCGGGTGGCGCTCACCGGAAAACCTCGACAACGACACAATCCATGGCAACGACTCGACAGTAAAAGCAAAACCCCGGCGCATGGCCGGGGCGAAAAATTATTCTATCGATTATTAACCAGATGGGCAGAAATTGCCCCTGTATGTGCTGCCGCAGGGGACGAAGATCAGCTCAGTTCAATGCGATCAGCATGAATGACAATCTGGCCATTCTTGTACAGCGCACCGATGGCCTTCTTGAAGTTGCCTTTGCTGACGCCGAACATGCTACTGATCACAGTCGGGTCGCTCTTGTCGCTGACCGGCAGGGTGCCGTTGTTCTCGCGCAACTTGGCGAGGATCTTCGAGTTAAGGCTGGTGGCCGCTTCCTGGCCGACCGGTTGCAGACTCAGGCTGATCTTGCCATCGGCACGAACTTCCTTGATGAAGCCTTTCTCTTCCTTGCCCGCACGCATGAACTTGAAGATTTCGTTCTTGTGAATCAGGCCCCAGTGCTTGTTGTTGATGATTGCCTTGAAACCCATGTCGGTGGCTTCGGCAACCAGCAAGTCGACCTCTTGGCCCGGGGTGTAGTTGGCCGGGGTCTTGTCCAAATAGCGGTCCAGGCGCGCCGTCGCGGTGATGCGGCGGGTGTGTTTGTCGAGATAGACATGCACTACGGCGTATTCGCCGGCCGTCATCTGGCGCTTTTCTTCCGAAAACGGCAGCAATAGATCCTTTGGCAGCCCCCAATCGAGGAACACACCAATGCTGTTGACTTCAACAACTTTCAAACTGGCAAATTCACCGACTTGAACTTTCGGTTTTTCAGTCGTCGCGATAAGTTTGTCATCGCTGTCCAGATAAACAAAAACATTGAGCCAGTCTTCATCTTCGCTGGGAATATCTTTTGGAATATAACGATTAGGCAAAAGAATTTCGCCATCCGCGCCACCGTCCAGATATAAACCGAAGTTAGTGTGTTTAACCACTTGCAAACTGTTGTAACGCCCGACTAAAGCCATGTCCAATACCCTCATTGCGTGGGCGGCATTCTACCCGGTTTTGCGGGCCGCGTTCGGCGGCCAGCCCACCGGCGCGAGAAATTCCTCTGCAGGCCTTCATTTTCCTGGGTTTTACCGTGCTACTCCCGCCGCTCGTCAGACTGCCCCGAGGATTTTCCTCGCTGCCAGCCCACCAGGGCATCCTGTTTTGGCGGACCACGTTTTTATTTAAAACAGCGACTTAGAGACAATTATCAAATAATGATCCGCTAATTATCCCGATCCGCCCTGGGCCATCCAAAGGATAATTGCCAAGCAAATTGCAGGTAATTCCTGTACGATGCCTGGCCAAGTTAATTTTCTACAGGTTAATGGCCGCCATGCGCGTAAAAGCATCCACCAGCAAAGCAAAGCCAGCTCCAGCCGTCGAAACCAGCGAATCGATCAACAACCAGATCGCTGCCTTCCTCAAATCCGGCGGTGAAATCCAGCAAATTGCCAAGGGCGTCAGCGGCCAGACGTTCGGCCCGTCCAAGCAGATCACTCTGGGCAAAAAATAAAAGCCCAAAAGTAATACCTCGCATCACCTGGTCCACAAGCGCTTTGAGCTTCGAAGCGCTTGGACTGGAACCCTCCCCCGCAACATCTCCCCCAAAAGACATGTACAGAAACAACGCCACGGCCCGCCGTCTATTGATCGGCTGAACTGCCGGGCTCATCCTGCGTTCACATGAGAATCAGTCCCCGAAGCCAGGCTTTCGCAAGGATTCGCCCATGTCCCGCTGGTTGAAACAGCTCGCTTTCGTACTCACCGTGACGCTCGCTCTCGGCGCGTGCAGCCGCATGGGCCTGGCCTACCGCAACCTCGACGTGATCATCCCCTGGACGCTCAGCGATTACCTGGACATGAACGGCGAGCAAAAAGGCTGGTTGAACGAACGCCTCAAGGAACACCTGACCTGGCACTGCACCACACAACTGCCTGGCTATCTGGACTGGCTGGATCGCTTGCAGACCATGGTTGCGACCAATCAGGTAACCGATGCTGCATTGCAAGCCCGCACCGAAGAAGCCGAACAGGCGATCGCCGAGACCGCACGGGAAATCACCCCGTCCGCCATCGAGTTGCTGCAAGGACTGGATGACCAGCAGGTCGCCGAAATGAACGAGGCCTTCGCCAAGGACCAGCGCAAACGCCAGGCGCTGTATCTCAAGCCGTCCCTTGATCAGCAGATCAAGGACCGCGGCGAACGCATGGAAAAACGCCTGGATGCCTGGCTGGGGCCACTCACTCCCCCTCAGCAACAACGCGTCGTGGCGTGGTCGAACGCTCTGGGTGACCAGAATACCCAGTGGCTCGCCAACCGCGTCCACTGGCAGAAGCAATTCAGTGCGGCCGTTGCGCAACGTCACAGCCCTGAATTCCCACAACGAATCGAGATACTTCTGGTGAATCGAGAGCGCTTGTGGACACTGGCCTACCGCGAAGCCTTCGCCAAAACCGAAGCCCAGGCGCGTTCACTGTTTGTGGACTTGATGGCGCAAAGCACGCCGCAGCAACGTGAGCGGTTGCTGACGAAAATCGAGGGGGTGAGGAAGGATTTCAGTGATTTGAAGTGTCTGAAGGCGGCACGGCGAGGTTAAGCACAACATAGATATAGATCTAATGTGGGAGCGAGCCTGCTCGCTCCCACAGGGGGGTACTTGTAGTTCTCAAGCAATCTGCGCCTTCGAAGCCACCTCATCAAACGTCACTTCATCCAGTGCATCTTCCTGCTCATCCAGCACCTGGCGCGGATGGTCATTACCGGGAATGCTGCTGTCGATCAGGCTCAATAACCTCGAACCGCGCATCGTCAAAATGTAATTGGAACCCGTGCCGCCCTGATCCTCGGGCCGGGGTTCGATATAGCCTCGCGCCAACAGCAATTTTTCATACTCACCGGCCACTGCTTTCAGATGGTCGAGGTTTTCAGTGACCTCGCCTTCGGCCGCTTTGGCCGCCACGTACTGTTCGGCATAAGACCGTGGCGTGAAGCTGGCTTCGCCGTGCTGCACCTCATGCAGCAAACGCTCAATCAAATCCCAGTTATAAGTCGTCATCCTGATTCAACCTCCGGAGCCCGAGAGTGAGAGGGGCTTCATAGTTTGTGACCGGCGTGGTCGGTAGCCGTTCAGCTCAGGTTTTTGCTACGACCGACCGGCGGTATGTCGAATTACCCCAGGGCCAAACGACTAGGCTGTGTAAGTCACCTCCCAGCCCCACGCAGGAGAAATCACCATGAACATTCAGAATCATCCCGTCGTGTCCCGGGAAGAATGGCTCGCCGCCCGCAAACAGCACCTGGCCCACGAAAAGGCCTTCACCAATGAACGGGACAGACTCAGCGCCGAACGCCGCGCCCTGCCCTGGGTGAAAATCGACAAGGACTACCATTTCCAGGGGCCGCAAGGCGAACTGAAACTCGCCGACCTGTTCGGTGGCCGCAGCCAGTTGGTCATTTACCACTTCATGTTTGCCGAAGGCTGGGATGAAGGCTGCCCTGGCTGCTCGTTCCTCTCCGACCACATCGACGGCGCCAACCAGCACCTGGCCCACCACGATGTAGCAGTGGTAGCGGTTTCCCACGCCCCGTTCGCCGAATTCCAGGCCTTCAAACGGCGCATGGGCTGGAAATTTGACTGGGTGTCATCCGAAGGCTGCGACTTCAACTACGACTTTGGCGTCTCGGCCCGAGCCGAAGACGTCGCCTCCGGCAAAGCCACCTACAACTATGAAAAGACCGACGGCTCCGAAGAAGAACTGCCAGGGCTCAGCGTGTTTTATCGCAATGAAACCGGTGAGATTTTTCACACCTACTCGACCTACGCCCGTGGTCTGGACCTGCTGGTCGGTGCCTACAACTACCTGGACCTGACGCCCAAAGGGCGCAATGAGGAGGAAATCATGGACTGGGTACGACATCACGACAAGTATGAAGACACGGTGAAATCCAGTTGCTGCCATGGCGGTTGAATTAGATACACCGCAGGTCCTTTGTGGGAGATTCTATGTTGCCCGGCAACCCTGAACTCTCAGGCTGACAGGTATTTGCTCTGATTTTTCATCAGGGCAAATGCCACCCGACAGAGCTTTCGGGCCAAGGCGAGCAAGGCTTGGGTTTTCGAGAAGCCACTAGCCAGGTGTGCATCGTAAAACGGCCTCCAAGGATCTGCCGGATAAATGCCAGTTGATCGATCAGCGCTTGAAGGAGCTGGGTGTGGCTGAGAAGAAGGCCGAAACCTGACGTTCGTGCCTTACACCTTCAAACCCAGCTCTGCCGACAACCGGGCCGTAACCCCCTTGATCAGGGGAATCAGCTCGGCCATTTTTTCCAGCGGCATGTAGGGCACGGTACTGGCGATGCTGATGCCGGCGACAATGCGCTTGCTGGCATCGCGGATCGGTGCCGCCACGCAGCGTATCGAGGGTTCGTTGTCTTCCAGATCGAAGGCATAGCCACCGGCTACATAATCGAGCATGCGCTGCTGGAACTGCTCCCAGGACTGCTCCGGATGCTGCGGCCAGAACTGATTTTTTCCGCCTGCCGGCAGGCTGATTTCGTACAGCCGCTGCCACTCTTTCGGTGTGTCATCAAGCATCAGGGCCTTGCCGATCCCGGTGCGCGCCAAAGGCATGCGATGGCCGACCCGCGAACGCATTTCCGGGCCATTGCGCCCCGGATTCTTGTGCAGGTACAGCACTTCATCGCCTTCGCGGATGGCCAGGTGAATGGTGTCGCCGGTCAACGCCGACAGTTCATCCAGATACGGCCCCGCCAGGGTCACCAGCGGCAACTCTTCCCGCGCCTGAAACCCCAGCTCGATCAGCTTCGGCCCCAGCAGATAACCGACTTGCGGCACCACCCGCAGATAACGTTCGTCCACCAGGCAACTGGCCAGACGATGGGTGGTGCTGCGCGTGGTGCCGATCAGTCGGGCGATTTCCTTGAGATCGCGGGCACCGCTGGCTACGGCCTGAACCACACCCAGACCGCGAAGCAGGGTCTGGGTGCCGGTCGGCGCGGCGTCCTTGGCGATTTTTGGGGCGTCTTCCTGCATATTCAGCCTTTACCGTTGAGCGAGGGAACGGGCGGCATTATGGTCGCCCGCATGCCAAGACTACAACTTGATACGCTCGACCTTGCCCACCAGCAACACGTAGGAAAGTGCCCCCATCAACGCCAGCACCGAGATGTAGGTGATCGCCGGTGCGAACGAATCGCCCGTGGCGAGGAAACCGATGACAATCGGCGTGGCGATGGCCGACAGGTTGCCGATGAAGTTGAACACCCCGCCGGTCAAACCCAGCAAGCGCGCCGGCGCCAGGGTCGACACCAGCGACCAGGTGATTGAAGCCAGGCCGTTGCCGAAAAACGCCAACGCGAGGAAGGCGATCACCAGGGGCGTCGACTCAACGAAGTTGGCACCGATGATCGAGGTGGAAATCAGCAAGCCACTGATGATCGGCAATTTACGGGCAAAACCCACTGAGTAGCCGCGACGGATCAGGAAGTCGGAAAAGAAACCCGAACACAGCACGCCGACAAAAGCCGCGAGAAACGGCAGCGAAGCCAGCAGGCCGGACTTGATGAAGTCCATGCCACGATATTTCACCAGATAGGTCGGGAACCACGTCAGGAAAAACCACAGCGTCGAGTTGAGGCAGAACTGGCCGAGGTAGATGCCCCAGAGTTTGCGCTTGGTCAGGACAATGCCGAGGTCGGTCCAACTGAATTTGGCTTTGACTTTGGCTTGTTCGGACTGGATGTCGACGAGGCCACCGCCTTCGCGGATCAGCTCGATTTCGGCATCGTTGGCACCTTTGAAATCCCGGGGTTCGCGATAGACCGCGTACCAGATCACGGCCCAGATAATGCCCACCGCGCCGGTGCTGACGAACACCATGTGCCAGCCATAGTGATGCTGCAGCCAGGCCAGCACCGGTGTCAGGAACGCCAGGCCGACAAACTGCCCGGAGGTGTAGAAACCGATGGCCGTAGCCCGTTCGCGCTCCGGAAACCAGGTGGTGACGACGCGGCTGTTGATCGGATAGGCCGGTGCTTCCAGAGCGCCTACCGCCATGCGCAGCACGAACAACGCAATGAAACTGGCGGCGAAACCGAGCATCACCGTGGCCACCGACCACAGCAACAGTGCAACGCTGTAGAGAATGCGCGGCGGTACCCGGTCCACCAGCCAGCCACCGGGAATCTGCATGGCGGCGTAGGTCCAGCCAAAGGCTGAAAAGATCAGGCCGACGTGAATCGGATCGATACCCAGGTCGCTGGTCAGCGCCGGCGCGGCAATCGACAGGTTGCTGCGGTCCAGGTAGTTGATCACCACGGTGATGAACAGCAGGACCATGATGAAAAACCGCTTGCGGCTGGGCGTCACCAACGACGCCTGCCCGGTGAGGGTTTGCGGTTGCATGGGGGGTGCCTCTTTTTATGTTTATTGAGGTCGAAATCAGGGTTTACGCAGATCCCACTGCTAATGGAGATCAAACTGTGGGAGCCAGCCTGCTGGCGATAGCGGTGTATCAGTCACCGTAAATGCTGAATGTGCCGACCAAATCGCCAGCAGGCTGGCTCCTACAGGGGTTCAGTGGTGTGTCAGTGACTCACCACTCGGCAAAACTGCCATCGGCGTGGCGCCAGATCGGGTTGCGCCAGCGGTGGCCGACGGCCGCGCGTTCGATCACGTATTCCTCGTTGATCTCGATGCCCAGGCCCGGGCCATTCGGGATCTTCACGAAGCCTTTGTCGTAGTCGAATACCCGCGGGTCTTTCACGTAGTCGAGCAGGTCGTTGCTCTCGTTGTAGTGGATGCCCAGGCTTTGCTCCTGGATGAACGCGTTGTAGCAGACCGCATCCAGTTGCAGACACGCGGCCAATGCAATCGGACCCAACGGGCAATGCAGCGCCAACGCCACGTCGTAGGCCTCGGCCATGTTGGCGATCTTGCGGGTTTCGGTGATGCCGCCGGCGTGGGACGCATCGGGCTGAATGATGTCGACATAGCCTTCGCTGAGTACGCGCTTGAAATCCCAGCGCGAGAACAGGCGCTCACCCAGGGCAATCGGCGTGCTGGTCAGCGGCGCCAGTTCCTTGAGCGCTTCATAGTTTTCGCTGAGTACCGGCTCTTCGATGAACATCAGTTTGTACGGGTCGAGTTCCTTCATCAGCACCTTGGCCATCGGCTTGTGCACCCGGCCATGGAAGTCCACGCCGATGCCGACGTTCGGACCCACCGCATCACGTACGGCCGCGACGTTGGCCAGGGCCAGGTCGACCTTTTCGAAGGTATCGAGGAACTGCAACTCTTCGGTGCCGTTCATTTTCACCGCGGTGAACCCACGGCTGACCGCTTCTTTTGCCGCCCGCGCGGTGTCTGCAGGACGGTCGCCGCCGATCCACGAATACACGCGAATCTTGTCCCGCACCTGGCCACCCAGCAGGTCGCTGACCGACACACCCAACGCCTTGCCCTTGATGTCCCACAACGCCTGGTCGATACCGGCCAGGGCGCTCATGTGGATCGCACCGCCGCGATAGAAGCCACCGCGGTAAAGCACGGTCCAGATGTCTTCGATGTTGCGTGGGTCTTTGCCGATCAGGTAGTCGGACAATTCTTCAACGGCGGCGGCAACGGTGTGAGCGCGGCCTTCGACCACGGGCTCGCCCCAGCCGGTAACGCCATCGTCGGTTTCGACCTTGAGGAAGCACCAGCGCGGCGGAACGATGAAGGTGGTCAATTTGGTGATTTTCATCTGGTTGTCTCTCTTGTTATTTGCAGCGCGCTCGGCGCCGGAAAAGTCTTAACGCAGAGCGTTCCATGCAGCGACATAGGCCTTGGCATTGACCGCCACCTGCTCAGGCGTCATACCCGGTTTGAACAGGCCGGAGCCCAAGCCGAAGCCTTTGACACCCGCGTCGATGAACACCTGCATGTTGTCCGGGGTGATCCCGCCGACCGGCGCCAGAATCGTTCCCGCCGGCAGCACCGCGAGCCAGGCTTTGACGACCGCCGGGCCCATCTGCTCGGCCGGGAACATCTTCAGCACATCCGCGCCTTCGGCAAGCGCCGCGAAGGCTTCGGTCGGCGTGGCGACGCCCGGCGACAGGTACAAACCGGCCGCTTTCGCCGCGCGCAGCACCTTGGGATCGCTGTGGGGCATGACGATCACCTGGCCACCTGCCGCCTTCACTTGCTCGACCTGCTCCGGCGTCAGCACCGTGCCTGCACCGATCAGGCAATCGGCGGGCAAGGTACTGCGCAGGATGCGGATACTTTCGTACGGCTCGGGGGAATTGAGTGGTACTTCGATGACGCGAAATCCGGCCGCGTACAGGACTTCTCCGATGGTGGCGGCTTCTTGCGGACGCAGGCCGCGCAGGATCGCGATCAGACCGTTTTGCGCCAGTGCTTGTTTGAGCATGTCAGGACTCCAGTCAGGTTTAGCGGGATGGGCTGGCGGCAATCAATCCGGCGGCGACCGCCAGTTGCCACAACCCGTGTTCGGTGGCCTGTTCGGCCAGGGTCACCCGGGCAAAACCGCAGGCGTCGAGGGCCCGGCTGTAGCGGCTGCACAGTTGGGAATTGCCGATCAGGATGATTGAAGGCAGGTGCACGGTGTTGCGTCGGCGTCGTTGAACGTTGGCCAGGGCTACCAGCTCATGGCCAATCAGCAAGCCGGACAGATAATCCGTCTGCGCCGTGGCGCTCAGTTCACCGGTCAGGCCCAGGCTGCGGGCACTGAACAGGGTCGACAGCACACCGATGTCGCCGTCCGCCGATAACGCGACCTGCACGCCGCGATCGAAAGCCTCGCCATCGAACGAGCCGCCGCGCTGCTGCGTGCGCCCCAGAATGCTATGTTCGCTGAGTACGGCGAAGACTTCGCCTGTCATGAACGTATCGAAATGCACGATGCAGCCTTCGGCCACTTCCACCCATTTCGAATGGCTGCCCGGCAGGCCGATCAGCAGATCGGCGCCCGTCTCGCTCGACAGGGTTTGCAGCACGCCGAGTACCTGGGTTTCTTCGCCGCGCATGACGTTGGGCAAGTGCGAACGCTGAATCACCCCAGGCACGATGTGCACGTCAACACCGCGAAGGCTGCGCACGATGTGCAGGGAGGTTCCGAGATTGGCGACGTTCGCCGGTGTATCGCGGTAGGCCGCTTCGCGCCAGCCCTGGGCGCTGCCGACCATGCCGCAGGCAATCACCGGCAAATCGGGTTGGGCATCGAGCCAGTCACCGCAGGCTTCATCGAAGGCCAGTTCAAAACCGTCGGTGCATTCGCGACCGCCGATGATTCGTGGCGCCTTGGGCAGCTGCATGATCCCCGACGACAGCGAACGCTGCTCGAGCACCTGGCCGCCCGCGGCAAGTTTGTAAGCACGTAATGAGGTTGTCCCCCAATCCAGCGCGATCAATTGCGCCCGCATCGCTTCACCTGTTCTGTTTTTTGGCAGTGAGTGAGGCGGACTATAAACCTGGATGCCTACAAATCTCAATATATAAATATCAATCCCACATATTGAGACAAAGCAAAAAAAGATCGCAGCCTTCGGCAGCTCCCACATGGACCGCGATCCTGTTGGAGCAGCCTCAGGCTGCGATCTTTTACAAGCCGATCAATGACCTTCGGCGAACTCGCGCAGCACCTTGCCATCCATGCGATAGCGAACCCACTCTTCCTGCGGCTGCGCGCCCAGGGATTTGTAGAATTCGATGGCCGGGGTATTCCACTCCAGCACGCTCCATTCGAAGCGCCCGCAGTCATTGGCGCAGGCGATCTTGGCCAAGTGCCGCAGCAAGGTTTTGCCCGCACCGCCGCCACGTTGTTCCGGGGTGATGTAGAGATCTTCAAGGTACAGGCAGTTGCTGCCCAGCCAGGTGGAATAGCTGAAGAAAAACACCGCGAAGCCGATCGCCACGCCGTCGCGCAGGCAGATCAAACCATGGGCGGTGGCGCCTTCGCTGAACAGGCTGCGCTCGATGTCGGTCACGCTGGCAATGACTTCATGGCGGGCACGTTCGTAGTCGGCCAGTTCAGTGATGAACGCGAGGATTTGCGGAGCATCACTGGGGGTCGCCGGGCGGATTTCGATCGTCATGGACGTGCCTTGTCAGAAGTGGAAAACGCCATACTAATTCGACGCAGGATTTGTGGCGAGGGAGCAAGCTCGCGCACCTGCAGGAGCTTTTACTCCGGCCCGCGCTAACCCTGGCATCGCGAAGCTCGGACCTAACATAAGCGCGTTGCGTGATAGATAGATGACCTGCGCATTTATCAGGTCAAGGAACCGCGTCATGTCTACCGCAACACCTCCCGTCTCCAGCAAGTTGTTCGGCCTGTTTTGCCTGGCCAGTTACTTGCTGTCGCTGTCCTACGGTTCGACCTTTTTGCTGTCGCTGCTGATCGGTTCGCGCGGGGGTAACGAGCATGATGCCGGCAGTGTGATTTCGGCAGCGATGCTCAGTACCTTTGTAGCCGTCATTGTCTCCGGTCACCTGTCCGACCTGCTCGGCGCGGCGCGTTCGGTGGCGCTGTTCGGCGTCCTGCTGGTGGCCGCCAGCCTGGGCTTCGCACTGACGCCGGGCTTCGGCAATCTGCTGCTGTTTTTCGGGCTGTTGCTGGGCTTGGGTTGGGGCGTGTTCTACACCCTCGGGCCAATCATCGTAGCGAGCCTGGTAACACCCGCGCAGCGCGCCAAATACTTTGCCTTGCTGTCGGGCAGCATGATGACCGGGATTGGCAGCGGTCCATTGCTGGGGAGAGTTGCGAGCGCCCTCGGCTACCCGGTGACGGTGGCGTTCTACCTTGCTGCGCTGGCCAGTCTGGTCGGTGTATTGCTGTTCTGGCGGCTGGATCGGCACCTGAAAAAAGCCTCGGTGCAGTTGACTGTCGTGTCGCGAATTTCCTGGCGTGCAACTGTGCAGGTGCTGTCGTCCCGGGCGGTGCTGCCGATCATTATGGTCGGCCTCGGCGGTTGCGTTTTCGGTGGTCTGTCAAGTTTCCAGACCAGCTACGCCGCTGCACGCTCGCTCGACTATTCGCTGTTCTTCCTCGGTTTCATGAGCGCCGCGATCAGCAGTCGCCTGTTGATCGCCGGCATCGTGGTCAAGCGCGATCCGTTGCGCGCCTCATGCCTGCTGTCGGGATTGATGATGGGCTCGATCCTGATGTTCGGTTTCGTGGTCGACGACGGCTTCACCTATGTGCTGGCAGCGGTGATGCTCGGGGTCGGTTACGGGCTGACCTATTCGGTGATCAACGGCCTGGCCGCCAATGAGGCCCCGGGCGGCACCACTGCACAGTCCTTGTTGCTGTTCAGCCTGTCGTACTTCATCGGCGTGTTCGGCTTTCCGCTGCTCGCCGGAAAAATCATCGTCGAGCATGGAATGGCGACGTTGCTGCTCACCGTGCTGGCGGTCGCCTCGCTCAACTGGTTGATCACCGTGGGGCGCCTGATCTGGCGCCGGGTCGCTACGGCCAGGGCATTACAGCACGCCTGAACCGTTCGTCGTTCATCAGGCACCAAATCGAAACGGGGGTGGACCAACGTCAGGTAAGGACACTCAATCAAGGGAGACACCACCATGATCTCGTCCAGGCTGACCGCCCTCGCCCTCGCTGCCCTGCTGTCCCCGCTCGCCATCGCCGCGACCGCCGCGTCCGGCACCGGCCCGACCAACCCGGTCGAAAGCCCCAAGGCCCCCGCCATCCAGAGCGCCCCCGGAATGAACACCAACGGCACGGGCGTCGACAGCAGCCTGCCACCGTCCACCGGCACCGATCCACGGACACAGGGCAACGACGCCGGTCGCCAAGGCGGGCTGAACCTGCCGGACACAAGGACACCCGATAACGCAGGCTCCGGCATCGGCTCGAAAACCACCACCGGTGGTTCGGGGTCCGAAGGTGGTGTCAGCCAGTAGTTCCTCGCAATACCTTCCCATCGTAATGAAGAGGTAACCATGAACGTCGATAAAAACCTGGAAAAAGAAGTCCTGACCCGCCTGTTGCACGCCCACCCAAGTGGTTTGGGCAAGGAGGTCCTGGACAATTACCGGGGGGAGAAAGTCGTTGCCAGTACCCTCGCCATACTGCAGGAGCGCGGACTGATTCAGCACGGCAACGTGCAGTGCAACGAATCCGGCGAGCACTCGCTGAACCTGCCGATCAAACTCAGCGCCGCCGGGGTTGAAGCGGCACGCAAGCTGGATGTTTGATTTATGTATTGAATATTAGGGCCCCTTCGCGAGCAGGCTCGCTCCCACAGGGGATTTGTGTCGTTCACAGATCCCCTGTGGGAGCGAGCCTGCTCGCGAATGCGATGGATCAGCCGTCAACTGCCTTACTGATGAACTCATCAACTTCAGCAGTCCCCGGCGAAGTCGCCGGCCCCCACCGAGTCACCGCCAATGCCGCCGCCGCATTCGCCCGACGCGCCGCATCCAGTGCCGACAACCCTTGTGCCAGTCCCGCCACAAACACCCCGGCGTGGGCATCTCCGGCGCCATTGCTGTCCACCGCTTCAACCTGGAAGCCCGGCACATGCCGACGCTCGGAACCTTGGTTGATCCAGCACCCTTGCGGCCCGTCACGCACCACCATCAAAACTTTCGCCGGAAGAAGCTCGGCCAGGCGATGCAGCGCTTCATCGATATCCGACGCCCCGGTAAAACGCAGGGCTTCGACGCTGTTGCTGGTCCAGATATCAATGCGCGGCAGTAACGACTTCATCAATGGTGCATCCGGCGAGTCCACCAGCGGGCCGGGGTCGAATACCACGTGAATGTCGTCTGGCAGCGTCAGCACGAAGTCCACCAGCGCCTGCGCCTTGCCCACATGCAGCAGGCTATAGCCGCTGACGCAGACATAATCACCCGCCTCCACCGGCACGCTGGCCAGGTCTTCGGCAGTCAACTCGCCCTCGGCACCGATGTAGGACACGAAGCTGCGTTCGGCCGAAGCGTCCGTGATGGCTACGCACAAGCCGGTATCGCGTTCGGCGGGATGGGCGATGCCGATGTAGATACCTTCGGTCAGCATCGCTGCGCGGGCCAGGTCGCCGAAACGCCCGGTGCCGTGTCGACCGAGGTAGACCACCGGCAAGCCATTACGCTGCGCGGCGGCCATCACGTTGAAGCCGCCACCGGCTTCGAAACTGGCCGATTGCGCCAGCGCATCGCCACCCGCTTGCGGCAATTGATCCACCGCCATGACCAGGTCGATGATGACCTGGCCGGTGTACAGCATCTTAGGCATGAGCATTCTCGACCAGCGCAGCGCGACGATCCTTCGCCCCGCCGAGTACAAAATACAGGCCACCGGCGACCACAAAGGTCACGATCCAGCCCAGGCCGTTATGCCCCAGCCACGAGTCGGACAGGAAGCCCTTGAACCAGACGTTTTCTGCCGTGGTGCCGATGGTGGTGAAGCTGAAACCCAGCACGATCGCCACCACCCAGGCACTGAACGCTCGCCACTCGACGCCACCGCGATACCAGTAGGCGCTGCTCGGGCTGACGTCCAGCAGATCCTTGGGGCTGTAATAGTGACGGTGAATCAGGTCGACCACGAAGATCCCGACCCACGCGGTGATTGGCACCGCCAACAGGGAAATGAAGGTAATGAACGGGCCGTAGAAGCTGTCGGCGATCAGCATGAAGTAGATGGAACCGGCGAAGATCGCGACGATGTCCACCACCACGGCGTAGACGCGTTTGACCTTCAGGCCGAGGGTCAAGGTGGTCAGGCCGGCGGAGTACACCGACAGATTGTTCGACAGCAACAGGCCGCCGAACGCGGTGATCAGGTACGGCACGGCCATCCAGGTCGGCAGCATGTCACGGATGGCGATGATCGGATCGGTGGCCTGGGCCAGGTCGTTGTTGCCCACCGACAACAGGCCGCCGAGGGTGATCAACAGTACCAGCGGAATCCCCGCGCCGAATGCCGCCGATGTCACCAGGCGCACGGCTTTGACACTGCGGTGCTGATAGCGCGACATGTCCGCACCGGCGTTGGCCCAACCGATCCCGGTGCCGGCCGCCATGGTGCCGATGCCGATGATCATCGCGCTCATGGGTGCTGGCGTGGCGTTAAATACCGCACTCCAGTCGATGGTGGCGCAGAGGAAGCCGCCGACCAGAATGTTCAGCGCGCCGAACACGTAGGTCGCCCATCTCTGGATCACCAGCAATGTCGCGTGACCGAGGCCGGACACCGACAAGGTCAGGAGCACGAAAATTGCGATGAACACCAGCGTCAGTACCGGCGCGCTTTTCGCTTCAACCGGCGAGCCGAACAGAATCGAACACAGCGACAGCAGCACGAATGCGGCTGTAGTGGTGTTGACGGTTTCCCAGCCCAGGCGCGACATCAGCGACACCAGGGTCGGACCGATATTGCCGCGCACACCAAAGATCGCGCGGGACAGGGTCAGGCTTGGTGCACGGCCACGGCGGCCGGCGATGGAAATGATCCCGACCACTGCGAAAGAACCGGCGGCACCGAGGATGGCAACGATGATCGCCTGCCAGATCGCCAGCCCGCGAAACGCCACAAGTGTCGCGCCCAGCGGCAGGCCGAGGATGGAAATGTTGGCTGCGAACCAGACCCAGAACAGCTGCAACGGATGACCATTGCACTCGGCTTCCGGCACCGGTTCGATGCCGCGGGTTTCCAATTGCCCGGCACTCTGCCCGGCGTTCGATGAACTCATGAAAATGCTCCTGTTGCCATTTTTGTGTTTGTGGGCAATTAGGGAAATCGACACAACATCCCGGCCATCCTGGCTGTGTTGGTGCGTTCCATTGCGGGTTATCAAATTGAATCGGCGGCGTGGCGTTCGCGAGCAGGCTCGCTCCCACAGGGGGATTTATGTCACTCACAGATCCAGTGTGGGGCGAGCCTGCTCGCGAAGTGGCCAGTCCAGTCAGCGCAAGGCCAACAACCCCTGCACCAGCGGCTCAAGCGCCAGATCATTAACCGCTTTGACCTTATCGATCAACGCCACCGGCCAACTCTCAAGCCCTAGACAAGCCCCAAGCATCGCCCCAAGAATCGCCGCGATGGTATCGGTGTCGCCACCCAGGCTCGCCGCCATGCACAGTGCTTCGAAGGCATTCATTTCGCCGATGGCCACTTGCTGGGCCAGGGCAAACGACACCACCACCGATTCTTGCGAAGCCACCGAGGTGCCGATCACGTCGTATAACAAATCGGCGAGCATCGCCTTGTCGTTGTCGACGCTGATGGTCCGCGCCCAACTGATGCGCGAAGCGATACGTCCGCCGGCAACCCAGTGGCCATGGCTTTCCGCTTGCTGGGCGATTTGCTGGCCGAGGTTCAACGCCTCGCCCAGGTCCAGACCGTTGATCCCGGCCGAGACCACCGCCGCCACCGCCGCCGCACTGGAAATGCCCAGCGTGGTGTTGTGGGTGACCTGACAGGCCTGCACCACGGCCGCGATGAAATGCTCAGGATCGGCGACATCCGCGGCAATCCCCACCGGGGTGATGCGCATCGCCGCGCCATTGGTGGTGCCGTAGCGCCCCGCCTCTTCCGCCGAATGCCCGGCGAGAATCATTTCGATGGCGCGTTTGGTCGAGGGGCCGAGCAGATCCTGCGAGCCCTTGGCCTGCATTTCGGCTTCCCACTCGATCAGTCGTTGGGCGAGCAGCGCCGGTTCGATCCGGCCCTTGCCGTCGAGCAATAACTGACCGACCAGGATCGCCTGTTCGGTGTCATCAGTGATCGAGCCTTTAGGCATGTTGGCGGCGATTGGTTGTAGAGGACCCGCGTCTTGCAGATCGATGATTTCGCCGAAGCGCATCTTGATCTCGGCACGGCTCAGGGATTGGGTCGGCATGCCCAGTGCATCGCCCAGGGCCAGACCGTAGAACGCGCCCAGGGCACGATTGAGCGCCGTCATTTCATCGTTCCAAATTGCAGGTGCATACGGAAATGCACAGGGTCGAGCAAGCTTTCGACCTGCTCCATGAAGCGGTTTTGCCGGTCGTAGGTAGTGCGCAGGGCCTTGAGGAATACGGTGCCGACCGGACGCCCCAACAGCTCAGCGTCTTCGGCGTTCAACGGTTCGGCGCCGATCCATTGATCGCCGCGTTCACCGATATAGCCGTAGGCGGCCAGGGTGATGGTCAGGGAGTTATCAATCAAACCGACCCGCGGCAGGCCTTCCAGGCCTCCAGTAGCGGGCATCAATGAGCGTTCGAGGGAAACCAGCGTGCCGTCGTTGGAGCGGCGGCGGCGGTCGAGGGTGATGAATTGGTCGGTGCCGAAACGCGACAGCAGGTCAGGACGGGTCACCGCCTCCAGCCGCAGCACTTCGGTATTGACCAGCGCGCCGCTGTCGGCCAGGGCCTGGGCCCAGCCGCTGCGCTGGTCGAGTGCCACACCGTCGAACGTGACGATGGAACCCACCCCGCTTTGCGTCGCGATGTAGTTGCGCCGTTTCAATTCGGCCAGGGCTTCACGCAATGTACCTCGGCTGACTTTGAATTCTTGAGCCAACTGATGCTCGCCCGGCAGATGAAAGCCGTCTTCCATGAGACCGCTTTCAATGCGCCGGATGAGTTCGTCGACCACCCGTTGTTTCTTGTCGAATCGTACCTGTCTAATCATGTACAAATTGATACCCGAAACGGGTTGTGGCGGGCAAGGGATATTTGGGGGCAATGACGGAAGGAGTGTTGTTTGGGTAGTAACCAATGTGAGAGCGAGCCTGCTCGCGAAGACGTCGGCACATCCGACATCAAAGTGTCAGACCCGCCGCTTTCGCGAGCAGGCTCGCTCCCACAAGGGATAGAGGTCAGCGTTGCTTGAGGCGATCGATGACGACAGCCAGCAACAAAATCGAACCCCGAATCACATACTGGTAAAACGTATCGATGTTCTTCAGGTTCATCGCGTTCTCGATGATCGCCAGAATCAACACCCCGGCAATCACGTGCCGGATCATGCCGATCCCGCCGCTCAAGGACACCCCGCCCAACACGCAGGCCGAAATCACCGTCAGCTCGAAACCCTGGCCGATCATGGGTTGGCCCGAGGTCATGCGCGACGCCAGGATCACCCCGGCCAGCGCACCGATCAACCCGTGCACAGCGAAGATGATGATCTTGGTCCGGTCAACGTTGACCCCCGCCAGCAGCGCCGCTTCCTGGTTGCCGCCGATGGCCATGGTGTTGCGCCCGTAGGTGGTGTAGTTGAGCAACCAGCCGAAGAACAGGAAGCAGACGATGGTGATCAGGATCGGCACCGGCACGCCGAACAACTGGCCATTGCCGAACACGAAGAACGATTCCTGGGACACGCCCACCGCTTTGCCGTTGGCGAAGATGTAAGCCAGGCCGCGCACGATCTGCATAGTCGCCAGGGTGGTAATCAACGCGTTGACCCGCAATTTGGCAATCACGATGCCGTTGATCAAACCGACGATCAGCCCCATTACCAGTGCCGCGCTGACGCCGAGGAACACGCTGTCGGTGTCGCGCATCACCACTGCCGCGACCACGCCGGCGCAGGCAATCACTGAACCCACCGACAAGTCGAAATGTCCGGACGCCAGGCAATACAACATGGTGCACGCGGCAATCCCCGTGGTGGAAATCGCCAAGCCCAGGCCGCGCATGTTCAACGGCGAAAGGAAGTTGTCGATCAGCAAGGTGCAGAGCACGAAGATCCCGACGGCCGCCAGCAGCATCACCCAGTCATCGAGAAAGCGCCGCAGGTCCAGGGGTTTGCGTGCAGTGGGCAGGGTTTCGTTTTGGGTTGTCATCATAGTCACCTCTCAGTTCGCCACGCCGTCAGCGCGTTGGCGCGGCAAAGCCAGTTGCAGCAGGTTGGATTCATTGGCCTGTTCGCGGCCCAGTTCGCCGCGCATCGCGCCTTCGCACAGCACCAGGATGCGGTCGGAAATGCCCATCACTTCCATCAGGTCGCTGGACACCACGATCACCGCGATACCACTGGCGGCCAGGTTGTGGATGATCTGGTAGATCTCGGCCTTGGCGCCGATGTCGATGCCACGGGTGGGCTCGTCGAGCAGCAAGACTTTCATCGGCATCGACAGCCAGCGACCGAGAATCGCCTTCTGCTGATTGCCACCGGACAGGAACTTGATCTGTTGCCCGGCGTGAGGCGTCTTCACTTTCAGTGCCTTGATCTGCTTGTCGGCGTTGTCCTTTTCCCAGATCCCGCGGATCAGGCAGCCGAGGCCGGAGTGGGCACCGCGGGCGCTGATGTTGATGTTCTCGGCGACGCTGGCCAGCGGGATAATGCCCTCCTTCTTGCGATCTTCCGGACACAGCAGAATGCCGGCGGCGATGGCATCGCGAGGTGAGCGCAGTTTCAGCTCATGACCACGCAACTCAAGGCGTCCGGCAGTGTTGCGCTCCAGACCGCTGAGCAGGCGAAACAGCTCCGTGCGACCGGCGCCGACCAGACCGAACAACCCGAGAATCTCGCCTTTGTGCGCCTCGAAACTCACCGGTTCCCGCAAACCCGGCCCCAGCAGGCCATCGACCTTCAACGCCACCGCGCCTCGCGGACGCGGGCGATAATCGTAAATGTCCTGGATGTCGCGGCCGACCATGCACGTGACCAATTGATCGTGGGTCAGCTCGCTCATGTCTTCGAAGGTGCGCACGTATCGGCCGTCCTTGAACACCGTCACCGCGTCGCAGATACGGAACACTTCTTCCATGCGATGGGAGACATACAGCACCACTTTGCCTTCGTCGCGCAGGCGACCGATGATCGCCATCAAGCGATCGATTTCCCGCGCCGAAAGGCTGCTGGTGGGCTCATCGAAGGCAATCACATGGGCACCACGGGACAAGGCCTTGGCAATTTCCACCAGTTGCCGTTGCCCGAGGGACAAGCGTCCGACTTTCTCCTGCGGATCAATCTCGTCCGCCAGGCCTTTGAGGCAGGCCAATGCTTGCTGACGCAAAGTGCGGCGATTGATCAGTCCGAAACTGGCCGGCAGGTGACCCAGGAACAGGTTTTCCGCCACGGTCATTTCCGGGACCAGGTGCAACTCCTGATGGATCACCGCTACGCCGCTGCCAATGCTGTCGGCCGTAGACTTGAAATCCATCGTTTGCTCGCCGATCTGCAACGTGCCGCTGCTCGGGATATAGGCGCCACCGAGGATTTTCAGCAGCGTTGATTTGCCAGCGCCATTCTCGCCCATCAAGGCATGAACCTGCCCCGGATGGGCGACGAAGTTGATATTGTCCAAGGCCTTCACGCCGGGAAAAGTCTTGCCTATCCCGTTGAAGCGCAAGCAGCCGCCTGCAGTCTGTTTTTGTACTCGTGTTTGCGCGCGCATAACCACCTCATCACACAGATCAGGCGGCCCCGTTTCCGAGGCCGCCGATGAAATCAACCGGCCCTCAGTTCCACAGGCCGATCTTTTCCAGTTCCTGCTTGAAGTTGTCGCGGGTGATCAGCGTCACGTCGTCCATGGCGGTGTATTTCGCCGGTTCTTTGCCGGTGGTAATCCACTCGTACATCATGCTGGCGGTGTTATAGCCCTCGATGTGCGGGCTCGGCAGCATCGAGCCGTAGAAGCCGCTGTCGGGTTTCTTCAGTTCGCCAATGGCGTCGGTGCCGTTGATGCCGATACCGATCACGTTCTTCGCCGCGAAACCGGCGCTCTCGGTGGCGCGCACGCCGCCCAGCACGGTGTTGTCGTTCATGCCGCCGATGATCAGGTTCTTCGCCGCACCCGGCAGTTTCACCAGCGCCGAGTTGGTGGCATCCATGCTGCCCGGCACGTCGAGGGTTTTGAGGGCCGAGAACAGGATGTGATCCTTTGGCATGCCGGCATCTTCCAGCGCCTTGACCGAACCGTCGGTGCGTTTCTTGCCGGTATCGAGTTCGTTGTAGGTGTTGATGACCGCGTAGGTGTCTTTCCATTCCCAGCCGCGTTTTTTCGCTTCGGCGGCCATGGCACTGCCTTGTTTCTGGCCAACTTCGAAGGCGGCCATGCCCAGATACGGAACGTCTTCCATGAACTTGCCGCTGGCGTCGACGAAGCGGTCATCGACAGCAATCACTTTCAAACCGTTGAGCTTGGCCTTGGCCATGATGGCCGGGCCCAGGGATACATCCGGCGGGCAGATCACAAACCCTTTGGCGCCGTTGGCCGCCAGGCTATCGATGGCCGACAGGGTTTTTTCGCCGTCCGGTACAGCGATCTTGATCAGGGTGAAGCCCTTGTCCTTCCCGGCTTTTTCGGCGAACGCCCATTCGGTCTGGAACCAGGGCTCTTCCGCTTGCTTGACCAGAAAACCGATTTTCACTTCCTCGGCCGCCAGCAACGTGCTGCTGAGGCTGACCGCGCTGACCGCCAAAGCGGCACAGCACAGGGAACGGATTGCATGACGACGATTCATAAGCTGACTCCTTGTTATTTTTGTGAGCATTCTTCGAAAGCGTTCTTTAAGGCGGTGAAACCGTACTGCCAATAGTCATATCGTATGATGATTGGATTTCAAGCGTAGTTGTGCGCCTGAAATCCCGCTCATTCAGTCGTGGTACATCACCGAGCGCCCACCATCGATGGTGATGCACGAAGCATTGATAAACGGCGCTTCATCGCTGGCCAGGAACACTGCGGTCATCGCCACTTCGATCGGCTGACCGATGCGGCGCGGCGGGTGCAGATCAAACGCACGTTGACGCTCGGCATGGGGGTCGGCAAAACCGTTCCAGTAGTCGACGTTCAGTTGGGTTTCGATGTAGCCCGGTGCGATGGCGTTGACGCGAATACCCTTCGGCGCATATTCGATGCCCAGGGCGCGGGTCAGGCCGAGCAGTCCGTGCTTGGCCACCGGGTACGGAAAGCAGCCCGGAATGATGTGGCTGGAATGGATAGAAGCGATGTTGATGATGCTGCCGATGCCCTGTTCGATCATCTGCGGCAACACCGCCTTGCAACCGTACCAGGCGCCATCAAGGTCGATGGCGAAGCAGCGACGCCAGTCTTCTTCGGTCATTTCCAGCGGATCGCGGAACACGTTGACCCCGGCGCAGTTGACCAGCACATCGATCCGGCCGTGACGCTCCACCGCCAGTCTGGCCATGGCCTGCAGATCCTGCTGCTGCGATACGTCGGCCTTGATCGCCACGACATCGGCGCCCTTGTCCCGCCAGTGAGCCGCGACTTTTTCAACTTTCTCGGCCTGAATATCGCTGATGATCAGCTTGGCTTGCTGCGAAGCGAAGGTCGCGACAATCGCCTCGCCGATGCCCTGGGCAGCGCCGGTCAACAGCACGACTTTGTTTTTCAGGCGCTCGCCCTTGGGCGGTTCGGGCACCGGTGGCAAGGAAAGAGGTTCAGCCATGGATCAAGACTCCTGTTCAAAAGCACGACGAAAACCGGGCATCTGCGGATGTCCGGTCAAAAAGCTTTGGGGAAAAACAGGCAGGCGCGAAAGCGTTTCAGCACAGGGCTGGTCTGGAACGCTGACTCCACTGGGGAGTGCGGGGAAATATCGCTGCATCACTTCACCTGTTTTGTTTTTTTAAGTGTGAGTGCGTGTAACTGAGCGTGGAACGATGGTGCCGACTATAAACCCGGCCCACAAAAAATCTCAATATATAATTTTGCATCCCATATACAGGGATTTAGCCAGCAAATCGACTACAGAGTTTTCCGGGTACATCGACGCTAATTGCCAGGACCGCTCCATCCAGCGGATGACCGAGCGGACTGGCGGCGCTGGTGATGTACAAGGTTTTCAGGTCCGGATCGCCAAACACACAACTGGTCGGACGGCTGACGGGCAGCTCGATCACCCGATCGACTATGCCGTCCGGTGTCAGCCTGAGCAGGCAACTGCCGTCCCATCGGGCATTCCAGATAAAACCTTCGGCATCCATCGCCGAACCATCGGGACCGCCACGCCCATGCGGGCCAAACCAGGGCTGAGCGGGTTCAAGACTGCCATCAGTACGAATGAAGTGCCGGTACAGCGTGCCATCGAGGCTGTCGCCGAAAAACACGAACGTGGCGTCGTCGCTCCACAGCAACGTATTGGGAATACCCAGGCCACGGAGCAGCGGCGTCACCCGGGCATCGCGATCAATACGGAATAGCCCGCCGGAACGCCGCTCGATGGGCAAGTCTTCACCTTGCTCACCGATATTGTTTTGCATGGTGCCGAGCCAGAGCCGGCCCTGGGCATCGCAACGGGCTTCGTTGGCGCGATTGCCCGGCTGCGGGTCGGCGACGCATAGCAATGTCAGTCTTGGCTCCAGGCCCGGTGAGTCCAGATCCAGTCGATAGACTCCACTGCTCAATGTCACCAGCGCATCGCCGCTTGCGCAGGGAATGAAAGCCGACACGTGTTCCGGCATCTGCCAGATCTGCACGTTGGCGCCGATCAGCCGCAGCGCTTGCTTGCCGGCGATGTCTACCCAATACAGCGCCTGGGTCGGGGCATCCCAGAACGGGCCTTCGCCGAGTTGTGCCCGGTGTTCGGTAACCGCGGTCCACTCCATGAAACCTCCTGCATTGTTCTTGTTTTTGTGGGAGCGAGCCTGCTCGCGAAAGCAGTGAATCAGTCGACATCTATGTTGAGTGTGCCGGCCCCTTCGCGGGCAGGCTCGCTCCCGCAAGAGGTCTTCGTTGTCAGCCGGTTTTTTTGTCGGCCATGACCTGCGGGTAATAGCGCTTGATGGCCAGGTCGGCGTTATCGATCAGGGTCATGCAGGCCCAGACCGCTCGCGCAGTATCCCGGGCGGCAATGGCGTCGGCCATGTCCTTGTGAATAGGCAACGTGCGGCGCAACTCGTCCGGATCGGCGGCAGACACTTCAAAACACACTGCCAGCAGCGCACCGAGGGCTGGGACCATTTGTTCGATGAATTGATTGTGGCTGGCGGCGAGGATGCACTCGTGGAACAACTGGTCGGCCCGGTTGTAATCGATGCCGCTGTCCACTGCCCGTTCGAGGGCGTTGCAGGCCAAGAGAATCGCCTCCACCTGCGGGGCGGTCGCGCGCTCGCAGGCCCAGCGCACCGCCATCGGTTCGATGGTGCGGCGCAGATCGAGCAAGTCATCGACGAAGTTTTCCGGCAGACCGCTGCGTGACAGCCAGCCCACGACCTGTGGATCGAACAGATTCCAGCGCCGAACCGGCAACACCCGCGTACCGACCTTCGGCCCGACTTCGAGCAGGCCCTTGGCGACCAGGGTCTTGATGGCCTCGCGGATCACTGTGCGGCTGACACCCAGCTGTTCACCCAGATCTGCCTCGACCTTGAGGGCTTCCCCCGGCTTGACCTGCCCGGCAGCGATCCAGCAACCCAGCCAATCGACCGTCGACGCGTGAAAACTGCTGGACAATGGACACCTCAAAGCCAATCGCTATGGAGACCCACGCTAATCATCATACGATTGGGTGTCAAATAGATTTTGAGGAAATTCGGATGCACTGTGGGAGCGACTGCACATTCGGCATCTATGTGCCAGATGCACCGCCTTCGCGAGCAGGCTCGCTCCCACAGTGTTATGTGTCAGGGTTCAAGACCGATGCGGAAGAACTCGCCTGCGCTCCACACGCCGAGCCAGCGCTGCCCATCGATTTCACGACTGACGGCCAGTTCCACCAACTGATAGAACACATTGCGATGGATCAGCGCTTCGAGATTGCTGCGTATGTGGACGTAGGGAGCCGGCTCTTGTGTGTCAGGATCAATCACCACGCGAATCGGATGCTCGGCACCCGCCTCGGCGGTCTCATCAACGTTGGTAGTAAAGCGCAGGATTTGCGCCTCGCCCTCGCCTTCAACCTCCAGCGCAACGGCCACAAAGGGCGCGTCGTCGACTTTGATGCCGACCTTCTCGACCGGAGTAATGAGGAAGTAATCATCGCCGTCGCGGCGAATGATGGTAGAGAACAGCTTGACCATCGGCTTGCGCCCGATCGGTGTGCCCAGGTAATACCAGGTGCCGTCGCGGGCGATACGCATATCGATATCGCCGCAGAAGTCGGGGTTCCACAGGTGGACCGGCGGCAAGCCTTTGGTTTTGGGGATTTGCCCCAACAGGTCGTTGGCTTTTTGCGGGCCACTCATGGCGATCTCCTCGGATTACTGGTCGCTGAGCCCCAACAGACTACGAGCATATTGCTCAAGCGGCGGGCCCATCAGGTCTTCTGGTTTTTCGTCGTGGAACGTCAGCAAACCGCCACGGCTCTTGATACGTGCAGTATCAATCAAATACTGGGTGCTGGTCTCGATCAGCATGATCTGAATCACACCAGTGTCGATGCCGAGACGGTCCACGGCTTCCTGATCCAGCCACTCATCCGAGTTGCCGATGCGGTCATCGGACTTGGCGAATCGGGTGTAGAGCAAGTAATGGGCACCGACGGCACGGGCTTCGCTCATGGCCTGGTCAAGACCTTCCGGCGTGTGCGCGCGGCGGACCATCGGGAAGTATTCAACAAAACCGTCAAAAGCGACTTCAGCGATCACGTTGGGACGCGGGTAAACAGCGCTGCCCGGCGGCACGAAGGCGCCTTGGGCAATGTAGACGAACGAATCCGGCTGAATGCGCAGGTTATTTACGCGGCGGCTGTCGCTGTGATCCAGCAGACCGGCGTCGCTCATATGGTAGCGAGTCCCTTCGGCCATATCGCTGACATTCATGCAGCCACCGAGCGCCAAAACGGCCAGCAGCAAAACCAGGCTACGCATCCTATCCTCCAGAGGCCGGTGACGGAAAACCGGCGAATGGCCGTAGGATGCAGCTTTTGCGCCAGCTTGTGACCAGCAACATTTCATAGACCTCTTCGCGAACAGGCTCGCTCCCACAAAGATTTGCGCCAACCCTGTGGGAGCGAGCCTGCTCGCGAAGAGGCCGGTTCAGCCGCCGATAATTTTCATGACCGTCACACCACCGGAAAACGCCACTTCCTGCTTGTCGCCCAAGGCTTTGACCAGCAGCCTTTGCAACGCCGGCAATGCCTGATGACGCGGCTTGTCCAGCAGATCGCCGACATAGTGGCGGTTACTCGAAGACAGGCAGCCATGCAGCCATCCCGTGGAAGAAAGACGCAGCCGTGAACAGGTACGGCAGAAAGGCACGCTTTCATTAGCGATTACGCCGAAATATCCCTGCCCCGGTATTTCATAACGCACCGCCGTCGCATCCACCGGCGCATCAGCCTGCAGATACTCATAGCGCTCGCCGATCAGGCTGAGTAATTGCTGAAGGCTGACGAACTGCTGCAGGAAGGCGTTTGAGTCGCTGGCCAGGTGGCCCATGCGCATCAGCTCGATAAAGCGCAGCTCATAGCCGCGTTCCAGGCAGTAATCGAGCAGCGGCATCACCTGATCGAGGTTCTGACCGCGCAAGGGCACCATGTTGACCTTGATCTTCATGCCGGCCGCGCGGGCCTGCTCCATGCCGTTGAGTACCGTCGCCAGATCGCCACCACGGGCAATACCGCGAAATGCGCTGGCGTCCAGGGTATCGAGGGAAACGTTGATGCGCCGAATACCGGCGTCCACCAGCAACGGCAGTTTCTTCGCCAGCAATTGACCGTTGGTGGTCAGGCTGATGTCTTGCAAGCCCATCCGCCCGACCGCTGTCATGAAGGTTTCGAGTTTGGGACTGACCAGCGGCTCGCCACCGGTGATGCGCAGGCGCTCGATGCCTGCCGCCTCGATCAGATAGGCCACACCGCGTGCCATGGCTTCGGCCGACAACTCATCCTGCGCAGCCACCAGCCGCTTGCCGTTGGGCACGCAGTAGGTACAGGCGTAGTTGCAGGCGGAGGTCAGACTGACTCGCAAATTGCGAAAACGCCTGCCTTGACGGTCAACGATCATGATCACTCCGGCGAAAGAATATTCGGACCGCTAAAACTTGACTCACAAATCAAGTTTTAGCAAGTCCCATGCCTGAGTATATTCCTGCGGTACTGCGCCATGTAGCGAAATAATGGCGCTATCAGACTGCTGAATGATTCAGCTGCTCGGGGTATCGGTGTCGCGTTTGCGCTTGTTGCCCATGCGCACGCCGATGTCCATCAGGAACTGGAAGAAACCTTCCTGATCTTCCAGCACATTGCTCCAGAACGGCGAGTGATACAGCGCCACGGCACCGTGTACCAGCGCCCAGGATGCGCAGTAATGGAAGTAAGGTGGCACGTCTTCGAGCTTGCCTTCGCTGATCCGGCCCTTGATCAGCAGGGTCAGGCGTTCGAAGTTCGAAGCACGGATCTTGTGCAGTTCCTCGATCATCTCCGGCACCTGATTGCCCTTGACCACCTTTTCTTCCAGGCGGTCGAACAGGCGATAACGCTGTGGATCGCGCATGCGGAATTCGAAATAGGCGCGGGACAGGGCTTCCTTGTCCTTGTCGACGTCGGCAGAGTGCAACAGCTCGTTCAAATCGCGCTCGTAATCGAGCATCAGGCGCAGGTAGATCTCGGCCTTGGACTTGAAGTGCTTGTAGATCGTGCCTTTGCCGATACCGACGGCATCAGCAATCATCTCGACGGTGACACTGTCTTCACCTTGTTCGAGGAACAGCTTGAGCGCGGTATCGAGAATTTCTTGCTCGCGGCGACGAAACTCACGGACCTTACGAGGTTCTTTATGCATAAGAAAAGGTCTGTAGGGGTCAAAATTCGAAGCCGCGTATTATGCCTAAATTACGCAAAAATGCACGGATCATCCGACCATATCTATGTTTCTTGAGTATTTCCTGCAGGGTGGCCTGTTGATGAGAACTCTTCTGAAGCGCCCGTATTCCAAATTTGTTTAAAAACCTTGGCCGACAAACTGGACTCGGCGAAATACTGATCAATACTAGAAATGTCGGCGAGGCATCTCCCCCAAGTGTCGCGCCGATATTGGTACCAACGGACCGCGTACCATTGTTTTACTCCTAATGGTCTTAACCCGGATTCACCCCCCAGAACCCGGGTTTTTTTTGC
The DNA here is from genome assembly GCF_005502415.1 of Pseudomonas sp. G(2018). Taxonomy (NCBI): domain Bacteria; kingdom Pseudomonadati; phylum Pseudomonadota; class Gammaproteobacteria; order Pseudomonadales; family Pseudomonadaceae; genus Pseudomonas; species Pseudomonas sp. G(2018). Next base: position 111,475 of record NZ_SCOO01000004.1, read on the forward strand.
CTGCGATTTAACCTTTCACATGCGCTAACGGAAATAGACGCTTGAAATTTTCCGTCGTCTGCTCGGCAAATCGATCGAAAGGCTCACCACGCAACATTGCCAGAAATTCCGCCACTTCACGTACGTACTGCGGCAGGTTCGGCTTGCCACGATACGGGATCGGGGCCAGATACGGTGAGTCGGTTTCCACCAGCAACCGGTCGGCCGGCACCTTGCTCGCCACATCACGCAATGCATCGGCATTGCGGAACGTGACAATCCCGGACAGAGAAATGTAATAACCCATGTCCAGCGCGGCTTTCGCCATGTCCCAGTCCTCGGTGAAGCAATGCAGCACGCCCGCCTGGGGCAACGCCGCTTCACGCAGCAGGTTCAAGGTATCGGCGCGGGCGCCACGGGTATGGATGATCACCGGCTTGCCCGTCTGCTGCGCGGCTTGCAGGTGCAATCTGAAAGACTCCTGCTGCAACTCGGCCGCTTCCGGCTCGTAGTGGTAATCAAGGCCGGTTTCACCGATGGCCACCACCCGCGGGTGATTGAGCTCATGCAGCAGCCAGTCCAGCGCAGGCGCCGCCCCCGGCTGCACATCCAGAGGATGCACGCCGACCGAACAGTCGACATCCTCATAGCGCTCGGCCAGGGCTTTGACGTCAGCGGCGTTGTCAGCGCTGACACCGATGCACAGAAAGTGCCCTACCCCGCGCTGGCGCGCCGCATCAAGAGCGGCGTCCAGGGAGCCTTCATGGGCGGCGAGGTCGAGGCGATCAAGGTGACAATGGGAATCTACGAGCATAAAGGGCTGCAACTTACATCGTATGAGTGGGACGGTCGGACTTCAGGGCTCCGGCCAGATAGGTTTCGATTCGACTGCGCGCGGGGACAACATGCCGTTGCGCGGCGCGAGGCTGACAGGCTCATTCATGCTGACCTCCACTGCTGATACTCAGAGTCTAGGCCCGGACTGTCACCTCTGGGTAGGCAGGGAGGCCCATTGCACCAGCAGCGCCTCCAGCAGCAACACCCGATTGAGGTTGGCTTTGCTCAGCACCTTCTGGCGTTGGGCGAGGATCCAGTCCTGGATATTCAGGACTTTGTCCTGGCCGGTTTTCTGTGCCAGGTATTGAATGACTTTGCGCATATCCGTCAACCCGAGCCCTTCTTCATCCTGGGTCAGCTGATAGCGAAGGATCAGGCTAGACCAGTCACAAAACCAGTCGAACAGCAGCAACAACGGAATCGCATTCCAGCCTTCGGCCAGTTGCGTCGGCGATTGCTGCTGCTTGAGCAACTTTTTCACCCCCTCGACCACTTGCGCGCGTTGCTCGCGCACGCCCTGGGCGTGCAGGTTGACGGCGGCCAAGGGCGAACCGGCGGCCAGGGTCAGCAATTCGATGCGCTCTTCTTCCGAACAGTCCGGCAGTGCCCTGGCCAGCCACGTCAGACTCATGGCCTCGCTCGGCAGCGGACAAGCCTGCTGCACGCAGCGGCTCTTGATGGTCGGCAAGAGACGACTGGGCTGGTGGCTGACCAGCAGCAATACCGTATCGCCGGACGGCTCTTCAAGACTTTTGAGCAAGGCGTTGGCGGCATTGATGTTCATCGACTCGACCGGCTCGATCAGCACCACTTTGCGACCGCCCAGTTGTGCGGTTTGAACCACGAAGCTTACCAGATCGCGGACCTGATCGACCTTGATCGCCTTGTCGGCCTCTTCCGGTTCGAGAATGTAGTTATCGGGGTGACTGCCGGCCTTGAGCAACAAACAGGATTTGCATTCGCCACAGGCATCCTGCGCCGTCGGGCGCTGGCACAGCAGGCTGGCCATCAAACGCTCGGCCAGCGCCCGCTTGCCGATCCCGGCCGGGCCATGCAGCAAATAGGCGTGAGCATGCTGCGTACGGCCTGCCAGTTGCTGCCAGAGGCTGTCCTGCCAGGGGTAGGCTTCAGCCACGGGTCAGCTCCAGCAGACGCGGCAACAAGCCATCCAGGGATTGCTGAACCTGCGCCAGCGGTTGCGCAGCATCGATCAGCACGTAACGCGCCGGCTCCGCGGCCGCGCGCTGGAGGAAGGCACTGCGTACGGCATCGAAAAAGGTCCGGCCTTCGAGTTCGAAACGATCCAGGCGGCCACGGGCACTGGCGCGGGCCAGGCCTACCTCAACCGGCAAGTCGAAGATCAGCGTCAGGTCGGGACGCAGATCGCCCTGTACAAAGGTTTCCAGCGTGGCGATACGCTCCAGCGACAATCCGCGACCACCGCCCTGGTAGGCGTAGGTCGAATCGGTAAAACGATCGCACAACACCACGGCACCACGGGCCAATGCCGGGCGAATCACCTCGGCCAGGTGCTGGGCGCGCGCAGCGAACACCAACAGCAACTCGGTGTCCGGATTCATCACTTCGTCGACCGGCGCCAGCAACACTTCGCGAATGCGCTCGGCCAGAGGCGTACCACCGGGTTCACGGGTCAGCACCACCTCGATACCCGCGGCGCGCAGACGCTCGGCGAGATATTCGCGATTAGTACTCTTGCCCGCGCCTTCCGGGCCTTCCAGCGTAATAAACAAGCCAGTCACAGGCAGTCCTTAGTCAGAGTCATTGCGGGCTTTGCGGTGCGTTTGCTTCCGGCTCGGGAGCGGATGCGGGTTCAGGCGCGGATTCTTGCGGCTGTACCGGCGGCAGAACCTCGGGCGCGGTATTGGGCGAAGCGGCCGGGATCGGCGCCTGATCCAGTTCAGCCTGAGATTCGGGAGCTGTAGTTTCCGACGGTTGAGATTGCGGAGCCGGAGCTTCCACAGGCAGAGATTCCTCAACCGGGGTTTGCGCTGTCTCGGACGCACCGACCGACGCCGGGCTGGAGCGATAATCGGCGCGGCGCTTGAGTTGGAACTCTCGCACGGCGTTGTTATGAGCGTCCAGGTCATCGGAGAACACATGGCTGCCATCACCACGCGCCACGAAATAGAGGCTGTTGCCCGACACCGGATTCAGCGCCGCGTGAATCGCTTCGCGGCCGACCATCGCAATCGGGGTCGGCGGAAGCCCTGCAATCACATAGGTGTTGTAAGGCGTCGGTTCCTTGAGATGGGCGCGGGTCAATTTGCCGCTGTATCGATCACCGAGGCCATAGATCACTGTCGGATCGGTTTGCAACAGCATGCCGATCGCCATGCGCCGCACGAACACGCCGGCAATTTGCCCGCGCTCCTGTGGCACGCCGGTTTCCTTTTCCACCAGCGAGGCCATGATCAGCGCCTGGTAGGGCTCGGTGTACGGCACGTCGGCCGAGCGCTGGTTCCATTCCTTGGCGAGTACCTCGTCGAGGCGATCGTAGGCCGTTTTCAGCAACTCGGCGTCGGTCATGCCACGCACGAAACGGTAGGTGTCGGGGAAGAATCGCCCCTCAGGGAAAATCCCGGCATGGCCGAGCTTGTCCATGACCTGGGTGTCGCTCAAACCGTTCAGGGTATGTTCGAGCTTCTCCTCTTTGGCCAGGGCCGCACGGACTTGATGAAAGGTCCAGCCTTCGACCAGGGTCACGCTGTACTGCACCATTTCCCCACGCTTCCACAGGTCGATCAGACCTTCGACGGTCATGCCGGGAAGCATGCGGTATTCGCCGCTGTGCAGGGGCTGTTTAGGCAGGTTGAAGCGCCAGTAAACCCGCAGCCAGAAAGCGTCCTTGATGAGGCCATCGGCTTCGAGTCGCAGGAAGGTACGGTTGGGCGTGGTGCCTTTGGGCACCTCCAGCAGTTCTTCCTGAGCAATGTTCAGCGGCTGCACCAGCGCCGAATGAATTTTCCAGGCGCAAGTGCCCAGCATCAGCCCCGCCAGAACCAGTCCGGTTTCCAGCAGCAGCAAGAATTTACGTCTCACGTATCAAGCATCCAGTAGCGCGCAGGCAATGGTTTGGAGTTTACGGGTGAGCGGCCCAACCGGCCAGCTCAGTGCGGCATAGGCATGCACCGGCCAAACGCCATACACGCTGTTGCAGACAAAGACTTCGTCAGCCCATTGCAGCTGTTCGAGCGTGATATCGGTGATTTGCGTGGCAATACCCAGTGACTCGGCTTGAAACAATAATTCGGCACGCATCACCCCCGCCACGCCACAGCGCTTGAGGTCTGCCGTGACGAGTACGCCATCGCGCACCAGGAACAGGTTGCTGAACACACCCTCGATCACCCGACCGGCCTGATCGAGCATCAAGCCTTCGGCATGTTCGGTGTCTTGCCACTCGGAGCGGGCGATGACCTGCTCCAGTCGATTCAAATGCTTGAGACCTGCAAGCAGCGGCTGTTTGGACAGCCGAGTCGTGCATGGAAATAGGCGAATGCCTTGCTCGGCATGAATCGCGGGATAAGCAGCGGGTGGATTGCCTTGCAGGATACGCCGGGCCTGAGCCGATGGATCTGGGGCATAACCGCGCAGACCGTCGCCGCGAGTAAGAATGAGCTTGAGCACCCCCTCACCCAGGGCGGCAGCGTAGGCCAACAGCTCATCGCGGATCAGCCCGGAATCGGTAGCGATGGCCAGGCGCGAACAACCCTCTGCCAGACGCGACAGATGCCGGTCCAGCAACAGCGGTTTCCCACCGCGCACGGCAATGGTCTCGAACAGACCATCGCCGTAAGCCAGGCCGCGATCCTTCAGCGACAACGCGTCAGCCGGCTGACCGTCGACCCAGCTGTCCATCAGCCTGCGAACCGGCGGAACACCAGCGAACCGTTGGTACCGCCAAATCCGAAGGAGTTGGACAGGACCACATCGATATCCATATTGCGCGCGGTGTGCGGCACAAAATCGAGATCACAGCCTTCGCCCGGCTCATCAAGGTTGATGGTCGGTGGCGCTACCTGACTATTGATCGCCAGCACGCTGAAGATTGCCTCGACCGCACCCGCCGCGCCCAGCAGGTGACCGGTCATCGACTTGGTCGAACTGACCGCCAGCTTGTAGGCGTGATCGCCAAACACCGATTTGATCGCATTGGCTTCGGCGAGGTCGCCTGCGGGAGTCGAAGTACCGTGGGCGTTGATGTACTGCACTTGATCGCCATTGACCTTGGCATCGCGCAAGGCATTGGTGATGCAGCGCGCAGCACCCGCGCCATCGGCGGGCGGCGAAGTCATGTGGTAGGCGTCACCACTGGTGCCGAAACCGATCAGCTCGGCATAGATGGTCGCGCCGCGGGCCTTGGCGTGTTCCAGTTCTTCCAGAACCAGGGCACCAGCGCCATCGGACAGCACGAAGCCATCACGGCCCTTGTCCCATGGACGGCTGGCACGGGTCGGCTCGTCGTTGCGGGTCGACAGTGCGCGGGAGGCACCGAAGCCGCCCATGCCCAGACCGCAGGCCGCCATCTCGGCACCGCCGGCAATCATTATGTCGGCTTCGTCATACATGATGTTGCGGGCCGCCATGCCGATGCAGTGTGTACCGGTGGTACATGCCGTGGCGATGGCGTAGTTAGGCCCCTGTGCACCCAAGTGGATGGACAGGAAACCGGAAATCATATTGATGATCGAGCCTGGCACGAAAAACGGAGATATCCGTCGCGGGCCAGTCTCATGCAATGTGCGGCTGGTTTCTTCGATATTGGTCAGACCGCCAATACCCGAGCCCATGGCGACGCCTATGCGCTCACGGTTGGCGTCGGTAACTTCCAGACCGGCGTTACGTACTGCCTGAAAACCTGCGGCCAGACCGTACTGAATGAACAGGTCGAGCTTGCGAGCTTCCTTGACCGACAGGTATTCCTCGACATTGAAGCCCTTTACCGAGCCGCCAAAACGGGTGGAATAGGCAGAAAGGTCGGTGTGTTCGATCAGACCAATGCCACTGCGGCCAGCCAGAATGCCCTGCCAGCTGCTCGGCACATCCGTGCCCAGTGGCGACAACATACCCATACCGGTGACTACGACGCGTCTACGCGACACAGCACTCTCCTTTTTTCAAATGACGACTTTGCATCAGGCCTAAAGAAAAAACCGCACGCCATGTGGCAGTGCGGTTTTTTCCATGACAGCGAGCAACGATTACAAACTATTACGCCTGGTGGGCAGTAACGTAATCGATAGCAGCTTGTACAGTAGTGATCTTCTCAGCTTCTTCGTCAGGGATTTCGGTCTCGAATTCCTCTTCCAGAGCCATCACCAGCTCAACGGTGTCAAGGGAGTCAGCACCCAGGTCTTCAACGAAGGAAGCAGTGTTGACCACTTCTTCTTCTTTAACGCCCAGTTGCTCGGCAACGATTTTCTTGACGCGCTCTTCGATGGTGCTCATACCTTGTTTTCACTCCTAATGGACAAATTCAGGCAGCTGGCCAGTGGGTAAGTGTATAGAAAGACTTTTCAGCTTTTCAACTGAAAGCTTCACTCCTCAAACCCGGTGACCCTCTGCCTATAAATAGATTGCAGCTTTATAACGGATTTTAGACAGCTCGTATGACATTTTTTTGAAGCAATCCGTCACATTTAAACTTACATGTACATCCCGCCGTTCACCGGGATTGTAGCCCCGGTCACGTAGGCTGCACCGTCGGATGCAAGAAAAGCGACCACGGACGCGATCTCTTGAGCTTGCCCCAGACGACCCAGCGGAATCTGCGTCTGCAAGGCTTCACGCTGCGCTTCCGGCAATTCGCGGGTCATATCGGTGTCGATGAACCCTGGGGTTACCGAGTTGACCGTAATCGAACGCGAACCGACTTCACGCGCCAGCGCACGGCTGAAACCTTCCAGACCAGCCTTGGCGGCGGCATAGTTTACTTGGCCTGCGTTGCCCATGGCACCCACAACCGAACCAATACTGATAATTCGTCCCCAACGGGCTTTGGTCATGCCGCGCAAAACGCCCTTGGACAGGCGATACAGACTGTTCAAGTTGGTATCGACGACGTCATACCATTCGTCGTCTTTCATGCGCATCATCAGGTTATCGCGGGTGATGCCAGCATTATTCACCAGAATCGCCGGAGCACCGAACTGCTCCTGAATGCTCGCCAACACAGCCGATACGGACTCGTCGCTGGTGACATTGAGCTCAAGGCCAGTGCCTTGAATGCCATTTTCCTTGAGGGTGGCGGCAATGCGCTCGGCCCCTGAGGCGGAGGTCGCAGTGCCAACAACGATGGCGCCCTGACGACCCAGTTCCAGGGCGATAGCCTGGCCGATACCGCGGCTTGCGCCGGTGACCAATGCAACTTTACCTTGCAGACTCATGCAAGTTTCTCCTGATTCAGGCCAGCGCTGCGCGGGCGGCAGCGAAAGCGTCTGGGGTATTGAGGTTGGAAGTCGATACGCCATCGGCGCAACGTTTGTTCAGACCGGCCAGCACTTTACCCGGGCCGCACTCGACCAGATTGGTCGCGCCCTTGGCTGCCAGCGCCTGGACCGACTCGACCCAGCGTACAGGCTTGTAAAGCTGTTCAAGCAGATCGCGCTTGAGGTTTTCCAGATCGGCCGGCACATCGGCACTGACGTTCTGTACCACAGGAATCTGCGGTGCCTGCCAGTCGACTGCGGCGATCGATTCAGCGAAACGCTCGGCGGCCGGACGCATCAGCTCGCAATGAGACGGCACGCTGACCGGAAGCGGCATGGCGCGCTTGGCACCACGAGCCTTGCAGCCTTCGATGGCACGCTCGACCGCAGCCTTGGCACCGGCGATAACCACCTGACCCGGAGAGTTGAAGTTGACGGCACTGACCACTTCGTCTTGCGCCGCTTCGGCACAGGCCGCCAGAACATCAGCATCGTCCAGACCGAGGATGGCGGCCATGCCACCCTGCCCGGCCGGTACGGCTTCCTGCATCAGCTGACCACGACGCTCGACCAGTTTCACCGCATCGCCAAGGCTCAGACTGCCTGCCGCGACCAGCGCGCTGTATTCGCCCAGGCTGTGACCGGCTACATAAGCCGGGCGTGCGCCACCTTCCGCCAGCCACAGGCGCCACAAGGCGATCGAGGCGGTCAGAATGGCCGGCTGGGTTTTATCGGTTTGATTGAGTTGCTCTTCCGGCCCTTGCTGGGTCAGTGCCCACAGGTCGTAACCCAAAGCATCGGAAGCTTCTTTGAATGTTTCGAGGACAACCGGATGTTGCGCGCCCAACTCGGCCAGCATGCCGAGGGACTGCGAACCTTGTCCCGGAAAGACGAATGCGAGGGAAGCAGACATGTAACAAGCCCCTAATGATCTTGTCGTCGGAGAGTTGACGTCCCGCTCTGGGGGACGCAAGAAACTGACAGTTGGATGGCCAATTGAACTGAGCGGTCACATTTAAGCATTGTCCGACGAAAACGCCTAAAGCAACAAATCCTCCAGACGACCGTGAATGCGTTCCGGCAGGTTTTCCTGTATCTCGATCAAGGCACGGGAAATTGCACTCTGAAACCCCTGCACCCCGGCAGAACCGTGGCTTTTTACCACAATGCCCTGCAAACCCAGGAAACTGGCACCGTTATGCCGCGCGGGCGCCAGATCGGCTTGCAGACGCTTCATCAACGGCAGGGCTAACGCGCCGACCATGCGTGACGGCAGGCTTTTCTTGAATAGCGCTTCGATACGCCCGGCAATCATGGTCGCCAACCCCTCGCTGGATTTGAGCAGGATGTTGCCGACAAACCCGTCACACACCACCACATCCGCCTCACCACGGTACAAACCGTCACCTTCGACGAAACCGATGTAGTTGATACCACGAGCACGTTGCAGCAAGGTTGCGGCGAGCTTCACTTGCTGATTGCCCTTGATGTCTTCGGTACCGATGTTCAGCAACGCCACGCGCGGACGCACGATACCCAGGGTTTCTGCGGCAACCGAGCCCATCACCGCAAACTGCAACAGGTGCTCGGCACTGCAATCGACATTGGCGCCCAGATCGAGCAACTGGCAATAACCCTTCTGCGTCGGGATCGCCGCGACCATGGCCGGCCGGTCGATTCCCGGCAAGGTCTTGAGTACGAATCGAGACAACGCCATCAGCGCCCCGGTATTACCGGCACTGACACAAGCCTGGACCTTGCCGTCGCGCAACAACTCAAGCGCCACGCGCATCGAAGAGTCGGATTTGCCGCGCAGGGCCTGGGCAGGTTTTTCATCCATGGTGATGACTTCGGACGCCGGCGCAATCGACAGGCGCGAGCGATCCACAGCCGATTGGCCAGCGATCAATTCTTCAAGGAGGGAGGGTTGACCGACAAGGGTCAGGTGCAGCGAGGGTGTAGCAGACAGACAAGCAAGGCTGGCCTGAACAATGCTGCGGGGACCGAAGTCCCCGCCCATTGCGTCAATCGCGATGACTTGAGCGGACAAGTGATTACTCGTCAGCGCCCTTGTCGATCACTTTACGGCCACGGTATACGCCTTCTGGCGATACGTGGTGACGCAGGTGAACTTCACCGGTGGTTTTTTCTACAGACAGGGTGCTAGCCTCGAGAGCGTCGTGCGAACGGCGCATGTCACGGGCAGAGCGGGATTTTTTGTTCTGCTGAACAGCCATAATTGATTAACTCCTAAACGTTTGGGTCACGCTTTAACTGCGCCAATACACTGAACGGGTTGGACCGCGTTACCTCGTCCTCGCTCGGTTCGGGCTCATCTGCTCCCGCCGGCTGCTGGCATTCTTCCGGATGATGAGCAGGCACAATGGGCAAGGCGAGCAGAAGCTCCTCCTCGATCAGTGACTGCAGATCCAATGGATCTTCGCCCAGTTCCAGCACGTCATAACCTTTCGGCAACGACTGGGTATTCGCACCCTCCTTCACCACAGCATAACTGCATTCGCTATGGATCGGCAGGGTGACCAGCTCAAGACAACGCTGGCAAACCATTTTGACTTCAGTGTCGATAAAGCTGTGGATGACCACAGATTTACGTTCATCTCGTTCAAAAACGAATTTAGCCTGCACCGTACCGACATTGTCGGAAAGCGGGTCGCAGAGTCTCTCCAAATCGGCCAGCAGCATTTCACCTTGAAGGGTGGTGCCACGGTCAGCCAATTTGCGCGGGTCAACGTGAGGTGGAATCGGGTCATTCAACATAGGCGCAGCATTATAGGGATGCACCCGCCCATGTCAAAGGAAATTCAGCCCTGTCCGTCACTTGCAAGCCTCCGCTAGAATCCTCGCCTGCCTTCTGGAGATACACATGCTGCCTTTATTACTCGCTTCCGGCTCGGCCTATCGCCGGGAATTGCTGGCCCGCCTGCAGCTGCCGTTCACCTGCAGCTCGCCGGATATCGACGAAAGTCATCGCCCGGGCGAGTCCGCCGTTGACCTGGTCAAACGCCTCGCCGAGGAAAAAGCACGGGCACTGACCAGCAGCCATGACGCCCATCTGATCATCGGTTCCGACCAGGTCGCCGTACTCGGCGACAGGATCATCGGCAAACCCCATACTTTCGAAAAGGCCCGTGAGCAGCTGCTGGCCTCCAGCGGCGCCAGTGTCACCTTCCTGACCGGCCTGGCCTTGCTCAACAGCCGGACCGGCCGTTGCCAGGTCGACTGCATTCCCTTCACCGTGAACATGCGCACACTCGACACTGCACGCGTCGAGCGCTATCTGCACGCAGAACAACCCTACGATTGCGCTGGCAGCTTCAAGGCGGAAGGCCTGGGGGTGAGCCTGTTCCAGAGCACTGAAGGCCCTGATGCCACCAGCCTCATCGGCCTGCCCCTGATTCGCCTGGTGGACATGCTGCTGACTGAAGGCGTACAGATTCCCTGAAAGCAAAAAATCGCAGCTTTTGGCAGCGCCTACAGGGATTCGTACACCTGCAGGAGCTGCCAAAGGCCGCGATCTTTTTTACAGCCGAACCTTTAACGCAACGATGGACCGTTAAACCCCATCCACATCGCCAAATGCTCAGCCACGCTGGCTCCGAGCTTTTTCGAGAAGCGATCGAACGGCGACTCCTGAACAGTGAAGTCCACCAGCTCTTTTTCGCCGATTACATCCCGCGCAACATAACTGGCATTGCCCAGACCATCGATCAACCCCAGCGGTAATGCCTGCTCGCCGGACCAGACCAGCCCGGAGAACAGCTCCGGATGCTCCTTGTCCTTCAGGCGTTCGCCACGACCCTGCTTGACGCTGTTGATGAACTGCTTATGGGTCGTATCCAGCACCCCTTGCCAGAAGGCGGTTTCTTCAGGCTTCTGTGGCTGGAACGGATCGAGAAACGATTTGTGCTCGCCGGAATTATAGGTACGACGCTCGACTCCCAGCTTCTCCATGGTACCGACAAAGCCGTAACCGGCCGCCGTCACACCGATAGAGCCCACCAGGCTCGCCTTGTCGGCGTAGATCTGATCAGCCGCACTGGCAATGTAATAGGCACCCGAGGCGCCGAGATCGGAAATTACCGCGTACAACTTGGTATCGGGATGCAATCCACGCAGACGGCGGATTTCGTCGTAGACATAACCCGACTGCACCGGACTGCCGCCCGGACTGTTGATACGCAGAATGACGCCCTTGACCTTCTCGTCATCAAAAGCAGCCCGCAAACTGCCAACGATGTTGTCCGCGCTGGCCGGTTCCTTGTCGGCGATCATGCCGTTCACGTCGATCAGCGCTGTGTAGTTGCCGCTGCGTGCAGCCACTTTTTCCATGTCCATCAACGGCGAGAACAGTGCCAGCGCAATAAACAGGTACACAAAGGTCAGCAGCTTGAAGAAAATCCCCCAGCGACGGGACCGGCGCTGCTCCTGCACACCCGCCAACAGCGTCTTCTCCAACAGCTTCCAGCTCTTTTCGTCACCGCTTTCTGCGCTCGCCTTGGCGGGCGCTTTCCATTCGTCGGCCATACCATCTACCCCGGCAAAAAACCTATTAAGCCCGCTGATTCAGCCAGGCATGCAATTCTGAAAAGCGATCAATGGCCAGCCGCGGCTCGAACAACTTCAGCGCTTCGATCGACTGGGCGCCATAGCTGACAGCCACCGACTCCATGCCGGCATTGCGCGCCATCTGCAAATCGAAGGACGAGTCGCCGACCATCAACGCCTGCTCCGGGCGAACGTCGCAATGGGCAAGGATCTGTTCAAGCATCAGCGGATGTGGCTTGCTGGCAGTCTCGTCGGCCGCGCGAGTGATGTCGAAGTAACCTTCCCAGCCGTGGGATTTCAGCACCCGGTCCAGCCCACGACGCGCCTTGCCGGTCGCGACAGCCAGATGATAACCCTCGGTTCGAAACGCTTCGAGCGACTCGACTACACCCTCGAACAACGGCGAAGGCACTGCCTCTGACGCGATGTAATGATCCGCATAGTGCTGACGAAACGCCACCAGCTCCGCATCACCGATTTCGGGATACAACGTTCGGATCGCCTCCGGCAGCCCCAGGCCGATGATGCCCTTGACGGCGAAATCATCACGCAACGGGAAACCGGATCGTTCGGATGCCACGTGCATCGCTTCGACAATCCGACCAATGGAATCGGCCAACGTGCCATCCCAATCGAAGATCAGCAGCCTGTAATCAGATGGGTGCACTCAGGCGCTCCACGGTTTTTGCCCACATTTCATCGACAGGCGCCTGAAGCTTCAGCTCGCCACCATCGGGCAGCGGCACGGTCAGCATGTAGGCGTGCAGGAACAGGCGCTTACCGCCCAGATCACGGATTTCCTTGCTGAAATCGTCATCGCCGTACTTGGTGTCGCCGGCGATGCAGTGCCCGGCGTGCAGAGTATGGACGCGAATCTGGTGGGTTCGACCGGTGATCGGCTTGGCCTCGATCATGGTGGCAAAGTCACCAAAGCGACGCAGGACCTTGAACACGGTCACAGACTCCTTGCCCTCCTCCTCGTCGACCTCGACCATACGCTCACCGGAGCGCAGATTGCTCTTGCCCAGAGGCGCGCGGACTTGCTTGATCGAAGAGGCCCAATTACCACGAACCAGCGCCATGTAGCGCTTATCGACGCCATCGCCGCGCAGCGCCGTGTGCAAGTGACGCAGCATGCTGCGTTTTTTGGCAATCATCAGCAGGCCGGAGGTATCCCGATCCAGGCGATGGACCAGTTCAAGTTCCTTGGCGTCAGGGCGCAACTGGCGGAAGGCTTCGATCACCCCGAAGCTCAGGCCGCTGCCGCCATGGACCGCGATCCCGGCGGGCTTGTTGATCACGATCAGCGCCTTGTCTTCATAGACAATCGAGGCTTCGAGCCGCTGCAGCAGCCCTTGGGCCAGGGGCACCGGCTCGTCACGCTCAGGCACGCGAACCGGCGGCACGCGCACGATGTCGCCCGCTTGCAGCTTGTATTCGGGCTTGATCCGGCCCTTGTTCACCCGCACTTCGCCTTTGCGCAAAATGCGGTAAATCAAGGTCTTGGGCACGCCTTTGAGCCGAGCGAGAAGGAAGTTATCAATACGTTGGCCGGCATATTCCGGCGAGACCTCAAGCAGTTGTACGCCTGGAGTCGAGGGGGCAGTAGTCGTCATGGCGCGGATGATATCAATTTTTTATGGAATTGAAGCACTTAATCATTACTGCTATAGTCGCGAACGCCGCCAAAAGCGGCCTGGACAGCGGACCAACGGTCAAAAACCGGCCCTGACCAACGCAATTCACCAGGACGCGAGGCCGTCCTACGGGGCTTTAGCTACGTAACGGTGGAGTTTGCAGGTGTAACGAGCGCAGGTGACATGAGGCCTGAATCACGCCGCAAAGCAGAGTTTTTCACTCGCCACGCGAGCCATATTCACGGCCAGTTCACAAAGTGCAGTCAGCTGCGAATGACCCCGAGCGAACGCTTCGGAAACAAACGCCTAAATTAGCCATGATGCGTGACCTCCCCTTTCGGAGCTCACGGTAAATGCCAACCCGCTGCGGATTCTGCGCGCGGCAGCACCCGAATTATCAGGGATACGTGTAGGGTGGAGATGCACAACCGCTGGACTGTGTAGCAATAGGCTTTATCAAGACGCTTCATCTCGTCCACAGCCGCCGGTTGATTCCTCCTCCTGACTGAGTGCTTAAGTAGCCACAGCAAGCAGGACGCGTACGTCGCGATGCAGGCCCACATTGGCCGGACATCGCTGGACACGGGAATGGCCAACCACTCCCGACGCACCTGACACCGACCGTGAGAAGTCGTGTGTGCCGAACGCCGTTTCCGGCAGCCCGGAAACCGACGGTACTACATGAAAAGAATGCTGATTAACGCAACTCAACCTGAAGAGTTGCGTGTTGCACTGGTAGATGGCCAGCGCCTCTACGACCTGGACATCGAATCCGGTGCACGCGAGCAGAAGAAGGCCAACATCTATAAAGGCCGGATTACTCGCATCGAACCAAGCCTTGAAGCTGCCTTTGTCGATTTTGGCTCTGAGCGCCACGGCTTCCTGCCCCTCAAAGAAATCTCCCGCGAATACTTCAAGAAAGCCCCCGAAGGCCGCGTCAATATCAAGGACGTCCTGAGCGAAGGCCAGGAAGTCATCGTGCAGGTCGAAAAAGAAGAGCGTGGCAACAAGGGCGCAGCCCTGACCACCTTCATCAGCCTGGCCGGTCGTTACCTGGTACTGATGCCGAACAACCCGCGTGCCGGCGGTATTTCCCGTCGCATCGAAGGTGAAGAGCGCAATGAACTGCGTGAAGCCCTGAACGGTCTGGTTGCCCCGGCCGACATGGGTCTGATCGTGCGCACTGCCGGCCTGGGCCGCAGCAGTGAAGAAATGCAGTGGGACCTCGATTACCTGCTGCAACTCTGGACCGCCATCAAAGAAGCGTCGCTGGATCGTTCCGCGCCATTCCTGATCTACCAGGAAAGCAACGTGATCATCCGCGCCATCCGCGATTACCTGCGCCAGGACATCGGTGAAGTGCTGATCGACAGCGTCGAAGCCCAGGACGAAGCCCTGACCTTCATTCGCCAGGTCATGCCGCAGTACGCCAGCAAGATCAAGCTGTACGAAGACAGCGTTCCACTGTTCAACCGCTTCCAGATCGAAAGCCAGATCGAGACCGCCTTCCAGCGCGTCGTCGAACTGCCTTCCGGCGGCTCCATCGTGATCGATCCGACCGAAGCCCTGGTGTCCATCGACATCAACTCGGCGCGCGCCACCAAAGGCAGCGACATCGAAGAAACCGCCCTGCAGACCAACCTTGAAGCCGCCGAAGAAATCGCCCGTCAGTTGCGCCTGCGCGACATCGGCGGCCTGATCGTCATCGACTTCATCGACATGACCCCTGCCAAGAACCAGCGCGCCGTGGAAGAGAAAGTCCGCGAATGCCTGGAAGCCGACCGCGCTCGCGTGCAAGTCGGCCGCATCTCGCGCTTCGGCCTGCTGGAAATGTCCCGTCAGCGCCTGCGCCCATCCCTGGGTGAAAGCAGTGGCATCGTTTGCCCTCGCTGCAGCGGCACCGGCATCATCCGTGACGTTGAATCGCTGTCGCTGGCGATCCTGCGCCTGATCGAAGAAGAAGCCCTGAAAGACCGCACTGCCGAAGTGCGCGCCCAGGTGCCGATCCCGGTCGCAGCATTCCTGCTCAACGAAAAACGCAACTCGATCACCAAGATCGAACTGCGTACCCGTGCCCGCATCGTCATTCTGCCGAACGATCACCTCGAAACGCCGCACTTCGAAGTTCAGCGTCTGCGCGATGACAGCCCAGAAGCCGCCACCAACCAGTCCAGCTACGAAATCGCCGCTGCCGCTGCCGAAGTGGAAGAAGTCCAGCCAGCCGCTGCGACCCGCACCCTGGTTCGCCAGGAAGCCGCGGTCAAGACGGCTCCGGCCCGCGCCAACGCTCCGGTTCCAACCGAAGTCGTCGCTCCGGTTGCCGCACCGGTCGCCGCGCCAGAGCCAAGCCTGTTCAAAGGCCTGGTGAAGTCGCTGGTCAGCCTGTTCGCCACCAAGGAAGAGCCTGCCGCTCCGGTCGTGGTTGAAAAACCGGCTGCCGAGCGCCCTGCCCGCAACGAAGAGCGTCGCACCGGTCGCCAGCAGAGCCGCAACCGTAACGGTCGCCGCGATGAAGAACGCAAGCCTCGCGAGGAACGTGCACCGCGTGAAGAACGCGCACCACGTGAACCACGCGAAGAGCGTCAGCCACGCGAAGCCCGCGAAGAAACCCCGACGGTAGCTCGCGAAGAACGCGCACCTCGCGCGCCCCGTGAAGAACGTGCACCGCGTGCTCCGCGTGAAGACCGCAAGCCACGTGGCGAGCGTGAAGAGCGTGTACGTGAACTGCGCGAGCCTCTGGATGCCGCCCCGGCCGCCGCTGCCACCGCTGAAGAACGTCCGGCCCGTCAGCCACGGGAAGAACGCGCTCCACGCCCACCGCGTGAAGAACGTCAACCGCGCGCCGAGCAAGCCGCTGCTGCCGTTGCCGAAGAAGAGCTGCCAACCAACGAAGAGCAACTGCAGGAAGAAGGTCAGGACGGCGCCGAAGGCGATCGCCCACGCCGCCGCTCCCGTGGCCAGCGTCGTCGCAGCAACCGTCGCGAGCGTCAGCGTGATGCCAACGGCAATGTGATCGAAGGTTCGGATGACTCCGAGTCCGGCGAAAGCAGCGAAGCGCCAAGCACTGCCGATCTGGCCGCCGGCCTGGCTGTTACCGCAGCCGTTGCCAGCACCGTGATCAGCGCTCCGGCCGAAGCACAGGCCAACGAGCAAGCCGAACGCGCCACTGCCGCCACCCTGGAGACAGCTCCGGTCGAAGCGCCAGTCGTTGAAGCGACAACGCCGGTCGAAACCACCGCATCGCCGGAAATCGAATTGGCACCCGCGCCTGAGGCACAGCCAGTAGTTGAAGCTGCCGCCGAGCCTGCCATCGTCGCCGAAGCGCCTGCCGTAATTGCGGAACCTGTGGTCGAAGCTGTAACCGAAACCGTTCGTGAAGTTCGCGAAGAGCAAACCGCGTTCAACTGGGTTGCCGAGCCAGCTGTAGCCGAGGCACCAGCACCGGCACCAGCCGCTGAAGCCGAAGTGGCTGAGGCCATGATCTCCGAGCCAGTGGTTGCCGCTGCCGAACCTGCTCCTGCAGTTGAAGCACCGGTTGTTGCCGAAGTGCCTGCGCCAGTGGTCGAAGCCGCGCCTGTCAGCGCCCTGACGCCAAGCGGCCGTGCGCCGAACGACCCGCGTGAAGTGCGTCGTCGCAAGCGTGAAGCCGAGCGCCTGCAGAAGGAAGCCGAACTGGCTGCCGCTGCTGCTTCGGTTGAAGCGGTTGTCGCTGAAGAAACGGCGCCAGTAGCTGCTGAAGTCGTCGAGGCAGCACCTGCCCCGGTTGCCGAGGTCGCCGCCGAGCCAGCTGAATCCGTGATCAACGAAGCCCCGCGCTCCGTTCAGGAAGCGGTAGAGCAACACGAACAGGCCCAGGAAAAAGAACACGAGCCTAAACCTCTCGTCTGATTCCGTCGGCCACTAAAAAGCCCCGCCTGGTGAACCCAGGCGGGGCTTTTTTCATGTCTGCTGTAAAACAGGTAAACCGCGTTATCGTTCATCGCGGGCAAGCCACGCTCCCACAGGTCTTGCGTCGTTCAATGATTATGTAAGCGACACAAGACCTGTGGGAGCGTGGCTTGCCCGCGAAGCGATCTATCAGACAAAGACCAGCTTTTCAGGCACATCCACATCCCACAACACACCGGGATCATCCACCGTTACTTCAACCACCCGCCCCTGCGTAAACAATGCCTTGGCCCCGCGGTCACCGGATAACGCCATCAATCCCGGACCAAAGTTGCGACCAAACCCCACGGGATGTCCGAATTCGCCCTCCTGCACCGGCACACTGATGCAATCATCGGCAACTCGCGCCACGACCTGCCCAATGCTGAACGGTAGGATAAACGGCATATCCCCCAGCACCATCAACCAGCCATTGAGCTGCGCACACGCCGCGACCCCGGCCGCAATGCTGTCACCCATTCCGGTCGACTCGACCAGCACGATCTCGCAGCCATAGGCCTTGGCCATACGGATGACTTGCGGGCGATCCGCGGTGGTCACCAATACACGCTTGTCCAGTTCGGCCGGCAAATTCACCAGCACCTGCTCGATCACCGAACGGACAGCGCCATCAAGCCCCGTACAGTCCGCCAGTAACTTGTCCTTTTCATCGCCTGCAACCTGTCGAAACCGGCTGCCCTGACCCGCTGCCAGAACGATGACGCCGATAGGTTCGCTCATGCGCCCTCCCGCAACGGCTTTTTCTGTTTCAGCTCCACGCCATTCTTGATCGCCACAATCTCGGCTATCAGCGACAAAGCGATTTCCGCCGGGCTATGGCTGCCAATGTGCAGGCCAATCGGACCGTGCAGCCGTTCGATGGACTGCTGCGACAAGCCTAGTTGAGCCAGATTGTCCCGACGTTTCTGGCTGTTGACCCGCGAGCCCAGTGCGCCGACATAAAAAGCCCTGGAGTCGAGGGCCGTGAGCAGCGCCATGTCATCCAGACGCGGGTCGTGGGTCAAAGCGACGATGGCCGTGCGTTCGTCGGTCTGAATATTCAGTACAGCCTCGTCGGGCATGCCCGAGACAAACCGGCCGTGCTGTTCTTCCCAGCCGTAGACAAATTCGCTGCGCGGATCGCAGATCAGCACTTCGAAATCCAGAAGCCGCGCCATCTCGGCGACATAACGGGACAGCTGCCCCGCACCGATCAGCAACAAGCGCCAGCGCGGGCCATAGATCGCACGCAGGGTCTGCCCGTCAAACACCAACGCATCCGTTTTGCTGGCTGGCTGCAGAACAACTTCCCCGCTTGCGATATCAAGCGAACGCGCCACGATTTCATGGGCCTCGCAGCGCATCAGCAACTCGGCGACCCATGCCGGGTCGCCTACGCGCTCTTCGGTCAGACGCAATGTGCCACCGCATGGCAAACCAAAACGCGCTGCCTCCTCGCGGGTCACGCCGTAGGTGATCAGTTGCACCGGTGGCCCATCGGCCGGGATTCGGCCGTCGTGCAACCGCGCAATCAGGTCATCCTCTACGCAGCCACCGGACACCGAACCAATCACCACGCCATCTTCACGCAACGCCAGCATGGCGCCAGGCGCCCGGGGTGCAGTACCCCAGGTCTGGACCACGCTGTACAACACCACCCGCTGACCGGCGCGGCGCCACTCCAGCACGCTGCGCAAGACGTTCAGATCGACACTGTCCATCAGGCTCCTGCCTTATTCCAGCCCTGCAGCTGGTAACGAACCGGCAGGTCGCGGATACGTTTACCCGTGGCGGCGAAGATCGCGTTGCACAGCGCCGGGGCAATCGGCGGCACACCCGGCTCGCCGACACCTCCCAACGGCACGGTACCTGGCGGCGTGACCAGATGCACGGCGACTTCCTTCGGCGCCAGCGACATGCGCGCCACTTCGTACATGTGGAAGTTGTCCTGCTGGACCTTGCCGTCCTTGAAACTGATCTCGCCCAGCACCGCATTGCCCAAGCCCATGACGCAAGCGCCCTCGAACTGCGCGCGAATCCGCTCGGGGTTGATCTGCGGCCCGCAGTCCACGGCGATATCAGCCTTGTGCACGATCAACGTGCCATCGTCTTTGACTTCGACCTCGATTACCGCCGCCACGTAGGTCACGAAACTGTAATGCACCGCCAGACCCAGGCCCCGGCCCTTCGGCAACTCGCGCCCCCAACCGGCGGCATTGGCGGCGGTTTCCAGCACCGTGCGCAACCGTGCTGTGTCGATCGGATAACGCTCGGGCGATTCGCCGTAGTTCCACTCTTCACTCAAGGTACGCGGATCGATTTGCCGGTCAGGGCCGAGCAGCTTGATCTGGTACTTGAGCGGGTCTTCCTTGGCCTTGTGCGCCAATTCGTCGATGAAGCTCTGAATTGCAAAGCCATGAGGAATGTTCGACACCGAGCGGTACCAACCCACACGGGTGTGGACGGTCGCCTCGGGGTTTTCCAGGCGGATGTTGGGAATCGCATAAGCCATGTTGGTGAAACCCATGCCCAACTCGAAAGCCGCCTCGTGATTCATGCCCGGTGCGAACAACGCAGTGATGCTCGGTGCCACCGTACGGTGCAACCAGCCGGACGGCAGGCCATCCTTGTTCAGGCTGGCTTTGAGGTGTTCGACCGACACCGTGTGGAAGTAGGAGCAATGGATGTCGTCTTCACGGGTCCATTGCACCCGCACCGCCTTGCCAGGGAATTCCTTGGCCAGGATGGCCGCTTCGATGATGAAGTCAGGCTTGGACTTGCGACCAAAACCGCCGCCAAGCAAGGTGACATTGAAGGTGACCTTGTCGAATGGCACGCCCAGGCGTTCGCCAATCCGTTCGCGGGTGACTTGCGGCGCCTGGCTCGGCCCCCAGGCTTCGCACACGCCATCCTTGTAACGGGCGATGGCGACCATTGGCTCCATCGGCGACTGTGACAAATGCGGCAGGTAGTAGGACGCTTCCAGCGTACTGTCGGCGCTTTTCATGGCTTCGTCGATGTTGCCGGTGTTGCGCACCACTTTGCCAGGTTTCAGGGACGCGGCTTCCAGCGTCTTGCGGTAAGCAATCGAGTCGTAGCTGGCGTTGGGACCGTCATCCCATTCGATTTTCAATGCCTCGCGGCCCTTAATCGCCGCCCAGGTATTGTTCGCCACCACAGCGACGCCGCCCAGCGGTTGAAACTCCAATGGCAGGGGACGGCTCTCGATCTGCACGACCTTGACCACGCCCGGGACCTTCATTGCCGCCGCGGCATCGAAACTCTTGACCTTGCCGCCATACACCGCCGGCCGGGCAATCGTGGCGAACAGCATGCCGTCGAAATGCACGTCGGCGCCATACACGGCGCGACCGTTGACGATGTCGTCACCGTCGATGGCCTTGGTACCTTCCTTGCCGATGTAGCGGAATTCCGATGGCTGCTTGAGCCTCAGGCTGTCACGCGCCGGTACGGCCAAGGCACTGGCAGCAGCGGCCAGGGCGCCATACTCCAGCTCGCGACCGGAAGGTTTGTGGATGACTTTATGCAGTTGCGCATGGCATTCGCCCACCGGCACTTTCCACTGGTCGGCAGCGGCCTGTTCCAGCATGGTCCGCGCGGCGGCACCACAACGGCGCATCGGTTCGAACCAGTGGCGCATGCTACGCGAACCGTCGGTGTCCTGGTTGCCGAAGCGTATCTCGTCGCCCGGCGCCTGCTTCACTTTGACCCGCGCCCAGTCTGCTTCCAGTTCATCGGCCACGACCATGGTCAGACTGGTACGAACGCCCTGACCCATTTCCGAGCGGTTGCAAACCACAGTCACCGTGCCATCAGTGGCGATGCTGACGTAAACCTTTGGGTCATCGATCCAGCCATTGGGCATGCCGTCGGCACCGAACTTCTTCTCTTTTTCTTCGGCAAAAACGTCTTGCCAGCCCCAGCTCGCAGCGACCACCAGGGCACCAGTGGCACCCACCCCCTTGAGGAAACCACGGCGGCTGAAGTTGCTCAGGGCAAAATCATTCGGTAACCGGCTCATGCCTTGGCCTCCTTCAGGTGAGTGGATGCCTGGCGGATGGCAGTCTTGATACGGTTGTAAGTGCCGCACCGGCAGATGTTGCCGACCATCGCCTCTTCGATCTGTTCGTCACTCGGGTTCGGATGGGTCTTGAGCAACGCAGTGGCGGACATGATTTGCCCACCCTGGCAGTAACCGCACTGGGCCACGGCGGTATCAAGCCAGGCTTGCTGCACGACTTTGCCCACCGGGTCGGCGTGCAGATTATCGATGGTGGTGATGTTCTGCCCGACGACCGAACCGATCGGCGTGATGCAGCTACGCGCCGGAGCGCCTTCGATATGAATGGTACAGGCACCGCACAGGCCCATGCCGCAGCCGAACTTGGTGCCGTTGTAACCGGCCACGTCACGGATTGCCCAGAGCAGCGGCATGTCCTCGGTGACGTCGAGTTGATGGTCTTGACCATTGAGCTTCAGGGTAATCATGGGCACGCCCGCATAGTATTGGGTTATGGGGTCGAGCAATCTGCCGCCGGAAATCGGCGGTTGGCATCACGCAGATCGACTCAGGCTAAAGGGGCTCTCTTATGCCGACGGGGACGTCTGCACCGGGCCTTTGGTGTAACAAATGCATTGCATCGTTAGCTCGCTAAGTTAACGCAGCATTAACAAAAAAGCCCTGCTGAGACAGGGCTTTTTAGCTGCAAGCTTTAAGCTGCAAGCTTCAAGTAGAAGCAATGCAGCAAAGCTCGATATCTAGAGATTGTAGCTTGCCGCTTTAAGCTTGAAGCTTGCCGCTGCTCCACTAATACCGGTTCGGCTCCATTTCCAGCTCGACATGGAAACGTTCAGAAATGTCTTTCTGGATACGCTGCGCCAGGTCGAGTAATTGCAACCCCGTCGCGCTGCCGTAATTGACCAGCACCAGCGCCTGCAATTTGTGCACACCCGCATCGGCTTCGCGGAAACCTTTCCAGCCTGCCCGCTCGATCAACCAGCCGGCGGCCAGTTTCATCTGCCCGTCGGGTTGCGCGTAGGCCACCAGATCCGGGTATTCGCCTTTGAGCCGGGCTACCAGCGCCGCCGACACCAAGGGGTTCTTGAAGAAACTGCCGGCGTTGCCGAGCACCGCAGGGTCCGGGAGCTTTTCGTTGCGAATGCTGCAAATGGCCTGGCTGACATCGGTGGGGGTCGGATGTTCGATACCTTGGTCGGTCAGGCGTTGACGCACCGGGCCGTATTCCAGATGCAGGTGTGCGGTGCGATCAAGGGTGAAACGCACGCGCAAGATCAACCAGCGCCCCGGCTCCTGTTTGAACAGGCTGTCACGGTAGGCGAAGTTGCATTCTTCCAGGGTGAAGTCACGCAACTCACCGCTCTGGCGATCGAGGGCAGTCAGGCCGGCGAAAACGTCCTTGATCTCTACCCCATAGGCGCCAATGTTCTGCATCGGGGCTGCACCCACGGTGCCGGGAATCAGGCTGAGATTTTCCAATCCCGACAGTCCATGCACCAGCGTGTGTTGCACAAACGGGTGCCAGGGTTCGCCCGCCTCGGCTTCAATCACCACTTTGCTGCCGTCGTCGCTCAGTACGCGAATACCGCGTGTGGCCATGCGCAGCACCAGCGATGGGATATCGGCCGTCAGCAGCAAGTTGCTGCCACCGCCAATCACCAGCAGCGGCACCTCATGCGCCTGTGCGTAGGCCAGGGCTTCCCGCACGTCGGCGTCACTATGGGCCTCGGCAAACAGGCGGGCCTGAACGTCCACGCCAAAACTGTTGTACGGTTTGAGCGAAACCTGCGATCGCACCTGCAAACTCATAACCGTCCCTTCAGTTCGATCACCAGCCGATCACTGGCACGCTCGATCAAGTCCAGCACCTGCTCGAAACCCTGGTCGCCGTCGTAATACGGGTCAGGGACTTCATCGACTTCAGATTCATAGCGGCGCAGGAACAGATCCAGCTCAGCCTTGCCCTTGGCCGGCTGCAAGGCCTTCAGGTTGCGCAGGTTGCTGTTGTCCATCGCCAGGATCAGGTCGTACGCGGCGAAATCGGCGCGGGTGACTTGCTGGGCGCGCTGGGCCGACAAGTCATAGCCACGCAGCTTGGCCGCGGCCTGGCTGCGCCTGTCCGGCGCCTTGCCGACGTGCCAGTCACCGGTGCCGGCGGAGGCGACTTCGACTTGATCGGCCAGCCCCGCCTCACGCAGTTTGTGTCGCAACACACCTTCGGCGGTGGGTGAGCGGCAGATGTTGCCCAGGCAGACAAACAGAACCCGCATCAGGCCTCCAGCAGGCGACGAACGCGCTCAAGGTCTTCAACGGTGTCGACACCGGCCGGCGGCGCGATGAGCGCGTCGGCGACGTGAATCCGTACGCCATGCCAGAGTGCCCGCAGCTGTTCCAGGCATTCGGTGTTTTCCAGCCAGCACGGTCCCCAGCTGACGAAGTCATGCAGGAAACCGGCGCGATAGGCATAGATGCCGATGTGGCGACGGTAAGGCACGCCCTGCGGCAACTGTTCACGGCTCTGGGCAAAGGCATCCCGCGCCCATGGCAATGTGGCGCGGCTGAAGGTCAGTGCCAGGCCATTGATGTCGCTGACGACCTTGACCACATTGGGATTGAACAGGGTTTCAACGTCTTCGATCGGCTCGCCCAGGGTGGCCATGCGCGCTTCAGTGTGGGCCGCCAGGTTGGCGGCGACCTGATCGATCACGCTCGGCGGGATCAGCGGTTCGTCACCCTGGACATTAACCACGATGGCGTCTGGCGCCAGGCCCAGATTCGTCGCGACTTCCGCCAGGCGATCGGTGCCGGAATTGTGATCCTCGCGGGTCAGCACCACTTCGGCGCCAAAGCCCATGCAGGCCTCGACGATGCGTGCATCGTCAGTCGCAACCACCACACGCTGGGCGCTGCTTTTGCTCGCCTGTTCCCAGACGTGCTGGATCATCGGCTTGCCGGCGATCAACAGCAGCGGCTTGCCCGGCAAGCGGGTGGAGGCGTAGCGCGACGGAATGACAACGGTAAAGGCTGTGGTCATTTATCCAGACGCTCGTCGGTGGTCAAGGTGCGGGCTTCGGATTCGAGCATCACCGGGATACCGTCGCGAATCGGGTACGCGAGGCCTGCGCCCTTGCTGATCAATTCGGTCTTGTCGGCGCTGAGCTTGAGCGGGCCTTTGCAGACCGGGCAAGCGAGGATGTCGAGCAATTTGGTGTCCATGAACATTCCCTGGATAAATACGGTTTTAAGGCAACAGACGAGCCGGCAACAGGCGCATCAACTGTGTATCGAACCAGGCCACGAAGGCCGGCGACGGCACAGCATCGACCGCCAGGTACCACCAGTCGGCGGCGGCGAAGGCACGGCACTTCACCGCGTCCTTTTCGGTCATCACCAACGGCAATGACGGGGTGAAATTCAAGGCCTGCACGCTGTATTCGGCGTGGTCGGCGAATGCATGCGGGACTGGCTGCCAGTGTAGCGTTTCGAGGGTCTTGAAGAAACGCTGCGGGTTGCCGATCCCGGCCACGGCGTGCAGCGCCTGGCCTGGGGCAAAGTGGTCGAGAGGACGCCGTTCGCCGCTGCGCAGATTGATCAATGCAGTCGGCTGCAACTGGAAGGCATAGCCACCCTCGCGGTCATCTGCAGCACCGTTGTAGAGCACCGCGTCGACGCTTTGCAGACGTTCGGCCGGTTCGCGCAATGGCCCGGCCGGCAAGCAACGCTGGTTGCCCAGACCACGGGCGGCGTCGATCAACACCAGTTCCAGATCGCGAGCCAGGCGGTAATGCTGCATGCCGTCATCAGAGAGGATGAGGTCCAGTGGCTCGCTGGCCAGCAAGGCTTTGACGGCGCGGCTGCGGTCCGGGTCGATCATCAAGGGCACGCCCGTGCGCTGAACGATCAACAGCGGTTCGTCGCCGGACATTCCTGCGCTTTGATCTGCCTCGACCCGCCACGGCAAGTGCGGGGGTTTGGCGCCGTAACCGCGACTGACCACGCCGACCCGCAAGCCGCTGCGCTGGCAATGCTGGATCATCCACAAAATCAGCGGCGTCTTGCCGGTGCCGCCGACAGTGATGTTGCCGACAACGATCAACGGCACAGGCGGCTGATAGATTTCGCCTTCGCCCGCCAGGAAACGCTTGCGCTTGTTGTTGACCACGCGCCGGTAGAGCCACTCCAGTGGCTGTAACAACGTCAAGGCCGGATGACCTCGATACCAGGCGGTGAGCAGACGATCGGACATGGCCATCAGGGCGCGGACGGCGCCGCCTCGACTGTGGTCATGCGCAAGTGGTTGAAGCCAAGCTTGCCGGCGGCATCCATGGCGATGATCACAGACTGATGCTGGGATTTGCCATCGGCGCTGATGGACAGCGGCCGATTGGTATCGCCGTTGGATTCTTTCTGCAGGGCTTCCATCAAGCTGGCCAGGTCGCTTTTCGGCAAGATCTGATTGTTCACCGAGAACACACCCTCGGCACTGATGGCGATGTCCAGTTGTTTGGTCTGATCCTCAGCCGGCGATCCGCTGACCGCTTCCGGCAAATCAACGCGCAACTGGGTTTCACGGGTAAATGTCGTGGTCACCACGAAAAACAGCAGCAGGATAAACACCACGTCGATCAGCGACGCGAGGTTGATGTCCACGTTCTCCCGTTGCTTGCGGCGGAATTTCACGCTTTGCCCCCAGCGAGATCCACATCTCGGTCGCCCTGAACGACTTCGACCAACTTGATCGCTTCCTGCTCCATGCCCACGACCAGTTCATCGATCCGGCGTTGCAGGAAACGGTGGAAGAACACCGAAGGGATACCGACCATCAGGCCCGCGGCCGTGGTGATCAGCGCCTTGGAGATACCCCCGGCCAGTACGGAGGCATTGGTGGTCATGCCCGTGCCCATGAACGCGCTGAAAATGTCGATCATGCCCAGCACCGTACCCAGCAAGCCCAGCAGCGGCGCCATGGCGGCAATGGTGCCCAGGGCATTGATGTAGCGTTCCAGTTCGTGGATGACCCGTGCGGCAGCCTCTTCGATGCACTCCTTCATGATCTCGCGACCATGCCTGGAGTTGGCCAGGCCCGCCGCCAGGATCTCGCCCAACGGTGAGTTGGCGCGCAATTCCTTGAGCTTCTCTTTATTGAGTTGCTTGTCCTTGATCCAGACCCAGACCTGCCCAAGCAAGTGCTCGGGGGTCACGCGGCTGGCACGCAGGGTCCAGAGACGCTCGGCAACGATCGCCATGGCCGCGATGGAACTCAGGATGATCGGCAGCATCATCCAGCCGCCGGATTTGACCAATTCCCACACAGTGTCAGTCCCCTCGAAAAAGTGCGCCACTCTAACATAGGGGCTGGACGCACCGAAGACCGTGATGTCGCATCCGGTCGGGCTTTCATGATCCGCGGTCACTGCACAGAGCGCCAGAAACGCGGTTCCTGGCGCATCGACCACGGCGGTTTGAAGTGCCCCAGTGCCAGACGGATGGCACCCTGCTCGGCGCTGTCATGGATCGTCATGTCGCGAGCTCGATAACGCGCAATGACGGTGGGATGGGGATGGCCGAAGGTATTTCCCTGGCCGCGGGAGATCAGTGCCGCCTTGGGTTGCAACGCGGCGAGCAGGGCCATCGATGACGAACTGCGACTGCCGTGGTGCGGTGACTGCAACCAATCGGTGGTCACGGCCAGCGGACTGTCGAGCAGGACTCGTTCGGCCGCAGCGTCGATATCACCGGTCAGCAGCAATCGCTCGCCATTGGCTTCGATCTGCAGCACGCAGGATTTTGGATTGCTTTCCCGGGCATCCGCCCATCGCCAGAGTTCAAAATTCACACCGTCCCAGGTCCATTGCCGACCGCTCTCGCATTCCCCGGCTTGCAGTTCCGCCGGCAACTCCTCAGGTTCGCCACTGATCACCTGCTTCACCGGCAGTCCCTTGGCGACCGCACGCGCGCCACCGGCATGGTCGGCGTGGGCGTGGCTGATCAGCATCAGGTCGAGACCGTCCACGCCCAATTTGCGCAGCGTCGGCAGAACTACGCGCTCGCCCAGGTCGTTATCACCCAAACGCGGCCCCGTGTCATAGAGCAGCGCGTGATGGCGGGTGCGCACCAGGATGGACAACCCCTGCCCCACATCCAGCTGCCAGATTTCGGCCATGCCTTCAGGCAGATTGGATCGGGGCGGAAAAACCAGCAATAGCAGCAAAGGCCAGCCCAACGGCCGCAGCGGAACGCCTCGCGGCAACAAGAGCAGGAACGCACCGAGTGCCCCCATGCTCCATACCCACCAAGGAACCGCCACGGGTATCCACGCGGGAACCTGCCCGGCCATCAACGCCAGGCCCTTGAATAACCAGTCGATCAGTCCTCCAGCCAGCCACAGCAAGCCCTCCCCCACATAAGGCACGGGTAGCAGCAGGGTTCCGAGCAAGGCAGGCGGTAGCACCAGCACGCTGATCCAGGGCACTGCCAGCAGATTGACGAGCGGCCCACTGAGGCTGATCGGCAACCCCAACACCAGCAATAACGGCCCCAGGCCAATGGCGATCAGCCATTGGGCGCGGGTCCAGGTTTGCCACCATCGCCAGGGACCCAGGCGACCGCCGAAGGTGAAAATCAGTACCGCCACCGCCCCGAACGACAACCAAAACCCCGGTTGCAGACTGGCCAGCGGGTCCAGTAGTAGAACGCCATTGAGCGCCAGCAACAGCGGCCACCAGGCGCCGAGGTGGCGAAATCGCAGGCGCCACAACAGCACCAGACCGACCATCAGACAGGCACGGCGTACCGGCACCTCAAAACCGGCCAACAACCCGTAACCGAGGGCCGCCGCGAATGCCAGGCCGCAAGCCCAGGGCAGCCACGGCAGACGGTTTGGCCACAGCCCATAGCGGGCAAGCCCGGCGATCAGCATATAGACCAGGCCCGCCAGCAACCCGATGTGTTGCCCGGAAATCACCAACAGATGCACGGTGCCGGTGTCCTGCAACACCTGCCAGTCTTCGCGACTGAGCCCGCTACCATCCCCCAGTACCAGCGCCGCCAGTGCGCCCGTTCGCCCTTGAGCATCTACTGCCTGTAATTTCTGACGAATGCCATCACGCCAGGCCCCTCGCGCCTCGGCGAGTCGCTCACCGTCCTTGACCGTCCCGGTCGCGCCGATACCACGCGCCAGCAACCAGGCCTCGTAATCGAAGGCATGGGGATTGAGCAGCCCGGCGGGACGCTTCAACTTGACCGCCAACCGCCAGCGCTCGCCGCTGTTGACAGGCGGTCCGTCATACCAGGCCAGGCGCATGAGCTGCGGCACTTTTGCGCGCCGTGACCGGGCGTCGGCCAGTTCGAAACGCACGACGCCCTCGCCGTGCTGGGGCAGTCCCGCTACCCGACCTTCGATCCAACGTGTTTCGCCATCAAGCTTCGGTGCCAACCGATCATCCAGCGCCCATTGCGCCTGTGCACAGGCCCAACTCAAACCGAACAGGAAAAACGCCACGGGGTACGTCCTGAACGGCAACAACATCAAACCCACCACCGGCATCAACAACCACAACCCGACCGGCGGCAACGCCGGTAAAAAACGCAGGGCCAGTAAACCCAGCGCCAACGCCACCATCCCTGTGCGCATACGCCCGTCCTAGAGAGTTCCGTCTCTAGTCATAGCGGTTCGACCGCACGGCCGTCGTTATCAATTGTCACAAAGTCTGAATGGGCGGTTCATAGAATCCAGACATACTTGCCGCCTTAATCGACCGAGAAGCCCTATGCCCCGGCGCTTATTCAAACGTTACATGCCAGATCCGACCAGCATCAGGGAACACAAATCCTTACGCTTTCTCGGCACGCTGCTGCATGACCCGAACCTCTGGCACCTCAACCGCCATTCCGTCGCCCGGGCGATGGCCGTCGGTCTGTTCGCGGCGTTCCTGCCGATTCCGCTGCAGATGCTGCTCGCCGCTATCCTCGCCATCGTCGTGCGCGGCAATATGCCGATTGCCGTCAGCCTGGTCTGGCTGACCAATCCGATCACCATGCCCGCCGTTTTCTTTTGCACCTATCAGACCGGCGCCTGGCTGATGGACGTTCCCGCCCGCCGTCTGCCGGACGAATTGACCTGGGAATGGATCAGCGGCGAACTCTCGACCTTGTGGCAACCGTTCTTGCTGGGCTCGGTGGTGACAGGACTGGTGCTCGGTGCGTTGGCCTATTGTCTGGTGATGATGTATTGGCGCTGGTGGGTTGCGCGGCAGTGGAGACGGCGCCGGCAGAGTCGGATGTGAGAATGCAAAACGGCCTCCGATTGGGAGGCCGTTTTTTTATGGTGCCTGGAATGACGCCTTCGCGAGCAGGCTCGCTCCCACAAGAGCACATGGATACCTGCAGGAGCGCGACTTGCCCGCGAAGAAGGCAACGCGGTACTGCTTAGGTACGCATCCCCCGCCCACTCACCAACAACCGCGCACATCCGATGTACAGAATCACCGTCGCCACCAACATGAACGCAATCGCCACGCTGATCCGGATATCGGAAACACCGAGGATCCCGTAACGAAACGCATTGACCATGTGCAACACAGGGTTGGCCAGGGACACGGTCTGCCAGAACGGCGGCAGCAGCGAGATCGAATAAAACACCCCGCCCAAATACGTCAAAGGCGTGAGCACGAATGTCGGAATGATCGAGATGTCATCGAAGTTGCGCGCAAACACCGCGTTGATGAAACCCAGCAGCGAGAAAATCGTCGCCGTCAGCACCACCACCAGAACGGTCACGCCCAGGTGATGAACCTGCAAGTCGGTGAAGAACAGCGACAGCAACGTCACGATGAGCCCGACCATCAATCCACGCAGCACGCCACCGAGGGTGTAGCCGACCAGAATGGTGTGCGGAGAAACCGGCGACACCATCAATTCTTCAATGGATCGCTGGAACTTGCTGCCGAAGAAACTCGACACCACGTTGCCGTAGGAGTTGGTGATCACCGACATCATGATCAGCCCCGGCACGATGTACTCCATGTAGGTGAAGCCACCCATGTCGCCGATCTGCCGACCGATCAGGTTACCGAAGATCACGAAGTACAGAACCATGGTGATGGCCGGCGGCAGCAGAGTCTGCGGCCAGATCCGGGTAAAGCGCCGGACTTCACGGTAAACGATGGTGTTGAGGGCAACGAGGTTGGGGCGCAGCTCGGAACTCATACCGCCACCTTCGACAGATTTTTCTCCACCAGGGACACGAACAACTCCTCAAGGCGATTGGTTTTGTTACGCAGGCTCAGCACCTCGATGTTCTGCTGGGCAAGCTGGGTGAACAGCGCGGTGATGCCCATGCTTTTGTCGACCTGCACTTCCAGGGTGTGACCATCGAGCAACCGTGATGGATAGCCGATCAGTTGCGGCGGCGCGCTCAGACTGCTCTTCAAATCCAGCAGGAAGGTTTCGACATGCAACTGGCCGAGCAACTGCTTCATGCTGGTGTTTTCGACGATGGTGCCGTGGTCGATGATGCCGATGTTGCGGCACAGTTGCTCAGCCTCTTCCAGGTAGTGCGTGGTGAGGATGATGGTGATGCCTTTTTTGTTCAGCTCGGTGAGGAAGGTCCACATCGAGCGACGCAGTTCGATGTCCACCCCGGCGGTCGGTTCGTCGAGGATCAGCAGGCGCGGTTCGTGAACCAGCGCGCGGGCGATCATCAATCGACGCTTCATGCCGCCGGACAGCGAACGCGACGGAACATCGCGCTTGTCCCAAAGGCCGAGTTGCGTCAGGTATTGCTCGGCGCGTTCCTTGGCGACTTTCGATGGAATGCCGTAGTAACCGGCTTGGGTCACGACGATGTCGAAGGTTTTTTCGAACTGATTGAAGTTGAATTCCTGGGGCACTACACCGATGGATCGCTTGAGCGCCGCCGGGTTCTTGTCCAGGTCGTGACCGAAGATATTCACTGTGCCGCTGGTCTTGTTCACCAGGGTCGAGAGAATACCGATGGTCGTGGATTTGCCGGCGCCGTTCGGGCCGAGCAAGGCGAAGAAGTCACCTTCGGCGACATCCAGATCGATACCACTCAAGGCCTGGAAACCGTTGCCGTAGGTTTTGGTTAGCTGCCGGATGGACAGAGCGGAACTCATATCGGATTTACGCACCAAGAAGGAAAGAAAGGAATAAATAGGGGCGAGCGGCGATCAACACAACCACAGCGCATTGGCACAATGGTGCTTGTCGCCGCCACACAAGTACAGTCAAGTGTGTCGATAGTGAGTATTAAGTCAACGCGGTCATGACCGCCTTGCGATACGCCGGACGCTGTTTCAACCGAGCGTACCAGGCCTCCAGATGGGGCTGCGGCGCGCGCTCGATCGGCATCTCGAACCAGGCATAAATAAAACTGCCCAGGGGAATGTCGCCCATGCCGATCTGTTCACCGGACAGGTAGGGACTGGCCGCCAGTGCCTGATCGGCCATTGTCAGCAGCGCGTCGCATTCCTTGATCGCAGCCTTGATGGCGGTCCAGTCCTGTTGATCTGCCGGGGTGCGCAGGACACCCCAGAATACGGTACGGAAGGGACCTGCAAAACTGGAGGTGGTCCAGTCCATCCACTTGTCAGCGGTGGCTCGTGCTTGCAGATCCGACGGGTACCACGGGGTATTCGCGGCATGCCTGGCCAACAGGTATCGAACGATGGCGTTGGACTCCCACAACACGAAACCGTCGTCTTCGATCACCGGAACGCGGCCATTGGGGTTCATGGCACGGTACTCAGGCGTATCAACGACACCAAAGGCGCCGCCCGCATCGATGGCTTCATAGGCCAGGCCAAGTTCCTCGGCGGTCCACAAAGGCTTTCTGACATTCGATGAATTTTTCCGACCCCAGATCTTCAGCATGACCGCCTCTCGATTGATGAATGCGCAGGCAGCATACGCCGGATCAGGCGCGACTCAAATCGCTGTGCATGTCCCCGAGTAGAGGTTGCAGTTGCTCGCCGAACAAGTGTGGATAGCACTTGCGCAGATGCTCGAAGAAGAACGCTTCGGGCACGTCCGTGAACTGGCCGTGATCGATCAGGTACTCCATCAGTTTCTCGCCATCGCGATTGAAAGGATGGAAAACGCTATCGTTGATCCCGTCGAACTCCAGCGGCGCCACATTGAATAAATCGCACAAGCCTTGATTGAAGGCTGGCGTGGCCTTGACCCAGCGACCGTTCAGAAACAACTCGGTGTAGCCGTGCATGGCGAACACGTCACTCTTGAGTAATTCGAGAAGACGCGGCGTCGACAGATGATTGCGCACGTCCGCCAGGCCGATCCGCGCAGGTATCCCGCAATGTCGCGCACAGCCCGCCAGCAGTGTGGCTTTGGGCACGCAATAACTCTCCCCGGTCGCCAGCGCGTAACTGCCTCGCAGGGTCTGCGGATCGAGGCTGAAGGTGTACGGGTTATAGCGCACCGCCTCACGCACTGCGTCGTAGAGATGTATCGCCTGCTCGATCGGGTCGCGACGGGGGCCACGATGTTTTTCGGCGAACTCCACCACCGAGGGGTGGTCACTATCGATGAAGCGGCCGGGGCTTAGATACTCGTGCATGCGGGCAATCTCCTGGAGAAGCCCCGAGTCTAGCGAGAGGTTCAGCACAGAGATAACGACGTTTCGGCCAAATATGGACGCTTTGTCGCCCGCTCGATGAACGATTTTTCACGGTCTGCCGCGCGTCAGGCCTACAAAATCATCCATGGTTTCCCACGTTTTCAATCACCTTGCTCTGACCACCCTGTTTCGCGGATGCCGTCTAAGCTCTGTGGGTTGGTTCGCCCTGGTTTCACGGAGGATTAAATATGCTGCTGTTGTGGATACTGGTTCTGGTTGTCGGGATAGCTTATTTAGCCCACCGTCGTATCGCGCCACTGCCTGCCCTGGGTATCGTGGCTGTTTACCTGCTGGCAATGGGGGCCTTCAGCCACGCACCGGGTTGGCTGCTGCTGATTTTCTGGGTATTGATCGCCGCCGTGGCCGCACCGCTGCTACTGCCTGATCTGCGCCGCAAATTCTTCAGCGCGCCGATGTTCAACTGGTTCCAGAAAACCCTGCCGCCCATGTCACAAACCGAACGCGACGCCATTGAAGCCGGCACTGTGTGGTGGGACGGCGAACTGTTCAGCGGGCGTCCGGACTGGAACAAACTGCTGTCCTACCCGAAAGCGCAATTGAACGAAGAGGAACAGGCCTTCATTGATGGCCCGACCGAAGAACTCTGCGCCATGGTCAGCGACTGGCAGCTCGGTCAAACCATGGACCTGCCGGCCGATGCCTGGACCTTCATCAAGGACAACGGCTTCTTCGCCTTGATCATTCCCAAGGAGTTTGGCGGCAAGGGTTTCTCGGCCTATGCCCACTCGCAAGTGGCCATGAAACTGGCGAGTCACAGCGGCGATCTCGCCTCCACCGTGATGGTCCCCAACTCCCTCGGTCCAGCCGAACTGTTACTGCATTACGGCACCGATGAACAACGCAATCACTACCTGCCACGCCTGGCGCGCGGCGACGATATTCCATGTTTCGCACTGACCGGTCCGCTGGCCGGATCCGACGCCGGCGGCATGCCCGACACCGGGGTGATCTGCAAAGGTGAGTGGGAAGGCAAGGAAACCCTCGGACTGCGCCTGAACTGGGAAAAGCGCTACATCACTCTCGGCCCGGTAGCCACCCTCCTCGGCCTGGCGTTCAAGGCCTACGACCCGGACCACCTGCTGGGCGAGAAAGAGGACCTGGGCATCAGCCTGGCACTGGTTCCAACCGATATCGCCGGTGTGGAAATCGGACGCCGTCACTTGCCTCTGGGGGCGGCATTCATGAACGGCCCGAACGCCGGCAAGGACGTGTTCGTACCGCTTGAGTTTCTGATCGGCGGACAGGAAATGCTTGGCAAAGGCTGGATGATGCTGATGAATTGCCTCTCGGTGGGACGGTCGATCTCGCTGCCGGCGGTGGGCACCGGCATGGCCAAGTTCACCAGCCTGGTGACCGGCCAGTACGCGCAGATTCGCGAGCAGTTCAATGTGCCGATTGCGGCGTTCGAAGGCATTCAGGAAGCCATGGCCCGCATCGGCGGCAACGCATGGATGATGGACGCCGCGCGCATGCTGACGGCCAACGCGGTAGATCTCGGCGAGAAACCGTCGGTGCTGTCGGCGATCCTCAAGTATCACCTCACAGAACGCGGCCGCGAGTGCATCAGTCAGGCGATGGATGTGCACGGCGGCAAGGCGATCATCGAGGGACCGAACAATTACCTCGCTCGCAAATGGAACGGCGCGCCGATCTTCATCACCGTGGAAGGTGCGAACATTCTCTCGCGCAACCTGATGATCTTCGGTCAGGGCGCGATTCGCTGCCATCCCTTCGTACTCAAGGAAATGGCGCTGGCCACCCGCGAGGACAAGGATCAGGCACTGATCGAATTCGACGGCCTGTTGCTCAAGCACATCGGTTTTGCCGTGGGCAACGCGGCCAGCACCCTGGTGCTGAACCTCGGTTTCGGTCATCTGGAACAGGTGCCGGGCGACAAGCTCAGCCAGGGTTATTTCCGCGCCCTCAACCGCCAGGCAGCGGCGTTCGCATTGCTCGCCGACCTCAGCATGATGTTGCTGGGTGGCGAACTGAAACGTCGCGAACGGCTATCGGCACGACTCGGCGATGTACTGAGCAACCTGTACCTGGCCAGCGCCGCACTCAAACGTTACAACGACCTCGACGCGCCAGCGTACATGGAGCCGCTGTTTACCTGGGCCATGGAGGAAAGCCTCGGACAAGCCGAACGGGCCATGGATGAACTGCTGAACAATTTCCCGAACAAGGTGCTGGCGTGCCTGTTGCGGGTGATCGTGTTCCCGTTCGGTCGCCGCCACAAAGGGCCATCGGACAAGCTCGGTGCCACGGTCGCAGCGGTGATCGGCCGCACCAAGGGCGATCCAGCCCTCGAAGAAGTGCTTCTGGGTTGCTACCGTCCACAATCGAACGAAGACCCGGTCGGCGCCCTGCAACACGCCTGCAACCTGTTGAACGCTGCGCAGCCCTTGCAAAAGAAACTGCATGTGGCGCTCAAGAGCGGTCAGGTCAAACCGGTTGCCGGCGAGCACGTCATCGATGCCGCACTGGAAGCCGGCGTACTGCAACCGGTGGAAGCGCACACCCTGCGTGAGGCCGAATCGGCGCGGCGCAAGGTGATCGATGTCGATGATTTCAGTAAAGAGGAAATAGCGCTGACCGACGATAAGGTCCGCTGATCCAGCGAACGCCGTACAGCATGTAAAAAAGGGCGCGGGAGCTTTATACTCCCGCGCCCGTTTTGCTCTTGAGGACTTATCTCGTGTCCAACATCGTTGCCGATCATCTCGTTTTGCTCGACCACCTGCGCAGCATCCTGGTCGCCGTGGGTGAGGCCGAGCAGGTTCCCGACGAAAGCCATGCCTTGTTCCTGGAGCGTTTTGACGAACTGCTTGCCCTGCTGCCGGTCGACCCGATCGAAAGCCAATACCTGGGCCAGGACATCCTGTGCCAGGTCATCACCCGCTACCCGCAAATCGCCCACCTGGTCCCCCGCGACCTGCTGTGGTACTTCGCCGGCGACTGCCTGCATTACATGCCCGATGATGAAATCGTCCTGTACCAGGCGCTGGAAGAACGTCGCTTCGAAGCTGAACAGAACGACGAACCCTTCGACTGGAACCAGGAAAAACAGCTGCTGGCGTTGTCGAACCAGGACAGCAAACACTGATCCTCACTCAGTCACGCCAAAAAGGCCCGCATGTTCAAGCATGCGGGCCTTTTTTTTATTGCCTTGTGCGCAACCCCTCAATTTCAGGCAACCGCAGTGCACAGCGAGCTTTCCTGCACCGCTCGCCCACCTGTTTCCAGCCATTAAACCGACAGTTTTCTTTTTTACTCATGGCACTTTGGTTTGATTGAACTACCTTCAAACAATAAGAAGTCATAACGGCTCGAGTTTCAACGTTAGCTTCAGTGATCAGATAGCGGATTGGCAAAAGGAGTTACCTCACTATGATCCTGACAGGCACTTTCCGGCTATGTACTTTCGTTGCCGGTAACTTTCCAGGGGAGCCACGTCGGCGGACAGCGCCGTCCATGGTCGCTAGCATCGCTCTGGCGGGCAGTCCAGGTTACCGGATCACTAAATACCGTTATAGCAAAGGTCGTTCGCTATCTACCTAGATCAGCGAGTTGTGCCCGTATATGTGTGTGTCACGCAAAGAGTAAAGCCAGGGCCATGGATACGTGAGTCTGGCGCATTGGGGGGGGATAGTCCGATCCCCGTGAAGTGATCAGACAACTGAGTCTGCCTAAAGATGGCCTATCCAGCGAGGATGTACTTTATGAGCTTTCGTACCGAGCCCGCTTTGAAGCGAATTATCCATGGCCTGTTTTGGATGGGCATCAGCGTGGATGCGGCTCAGGCCGCGACGGCCAACTGCCCGCAACTGGACAGTTGGCCGACGACGTTTGAGGTCGGCCAGGGGCTGCAGAATGAACTGCGCAGCCCCGTTCCGGTAACACAACTGGCGGTGGGTGACCCGAAAATTGCCGACGTGCAACCCAGCGGCAACAACGCTTTCATACTCACGGGTATTGCGCCGGGGACCACTAGCCTGATGGTCTGGACCGCCTGTTCGAAAACGCCGCGCCAAAGCATGGTGTTTGTCAGGGGTAAAGCCACGTCGGCGCTGACCAGCGTGCCGTCGGTGCCTTCCGACGACCCGCTGTTGCCGAGTCAGGTGCAGACCGATATCCGCTTCGTTGAAGTCAGCCGGACCAAGCTCAAGGAAGCCTCCGCCTCGATTTTCGGAGTCCGGGGCAACTGGCTGTTCGGCTCGCCAAGAACCTTGCCCACCGTCGGCGGCATTGTCACGCCGTCGATACCGGTGAACAACGACAACTTCAACCTCACGTTTGCGACCGGCAGTACCCTGGTGGCGCTCAACGCTCTGGAGGGCAGCGGCTTCGCCTATACCCTGGCGCGGCCAAGCCTGGTAGCGCTCAGCGGGCAGAGTGCGAGCTTCCTGGCCGGCGGTGAAATACCGATTCCGGTGCCCAGTTCAGGCAGCGATAACATATTCATCGAGTACAAGGAATTCGGTATCCGCCTGACCCTGACGCCGACCATCGTCGGGAAAAACCGTATCGCGCTGAAGGTGGCACCGGAAGTCAGTGAACTGGACTTCACCAACGCCGTGAGCATCGCCGGCACGGTCGTCCCGGCCTTGACCGTGCGCCGAACCGATACCAGCATCTCCCTGGCCGACGGCGAAAGCTTCGTCATCAGCGGCCTGATCAGCTCCCGCAACAATTCCCAGGTGAACAAGTTTCCGGGGCTGGGCGATATCCCGGTTCTGGGCGCGTTTTTCCGCGACAACACCATCAACCGTGAAGAGCGCGAACTGCTGATGATCGTTACCCCGCATCTGGTCCAGCCACTGGCTGCCAATGCACAACTACCGTCATTGCCTGGCGAGCAGCTGCGCAATTACGACCCGAACTTCTACCGCATGTTCTTCCTGGAAAATGGCGACTTCGACAATCTCAGCGGGCTCTCGCAATGAACCGAAGCCTTAACCACACTGACCTAGCCCTCACTCGTAACGGTGACTTTGAGCGCTTGCCGGGCCTGCTGTATTGCCATTGGCCAGGCGTTCAACGTGGTGTAGCCAGAGGCCCCTCGATGAAAGCAGTCATTGCAATTGCGGCGACATTAATGCTCGCAGGTTGTGCCAGCAATGGCCTGTCTTCGCGACCGGTCAGCTGTGCCAAGCCCGGTTCGGAGCAAGAGCTGGCCCTGAACCTGGCCGACAACATGGCCGACGAAGGCCGTTTGTATGCCAGCCTGGCGAATCTGGAAGGATTGCCCGATAGCCTGGTGCAGGTTCGCCTGCGCAAGGCTCGGGTGCTGCGCTTGATGGGCCGTAGTGGCGACGCGCAGCCGTTGTACGAAAGCTTGCTCGGCACCTGCCTGGCGGCTGAAGGGGAACATGGCCTGGGCCAGTTGGCCGCTGCCAAAAATGATAACGCCAGCGCTGCCACTCACCTTGGGCGTGCGGTGAAGATGGCCCCCACCGATGACAGGATGCGCAATGACCTGGGGGTCGTCTACCTCAATCAGCGACGGATCCCTGAAGCACGCTTTGAGTTCATGACCGCCATGGAGCTCAAGCAGTCAAACTCACTGGCGGCACTCAATATGGTGACACTGCTGATCTACCAGGATAACTGGAAGGCGGCTGCCGAACTCGTGACCCGCGCCGACTTGAACCCCAAGCAAGTTGCAGAAGCTCAAACCCGCGCGGAAAAACTCAAAGCCACCGCCAAAAAAGTGGTGACTTCCGAAGGAGCTCGCACGACTGAGGTAGCCGATGCCTCTTCCAGTGCGATCAAGTAGAACGTACGAGGGAATCGAGATGAAAACCAAAAGGCTGTTGATCGTGTGTATGGTTTGTCTGTCCACCACTGCCTGGGCTATTGAGCCGGGGCCCTCCTCGCCGTATCAACAAGGCACCGAGCAGTGGTTGCAGTTGCAGATTCGCGGTGTGGTTGCCTCCCCTAAACTGCAAACCGCCTCGGCCACCGAACGTGACCTGGCCATGCAGCGCTGGCTCAATAGCTTCAACTACCCGATCCCGGAATTTTATGACCAGGATGCAGCGGGAGAAATGACCATTGGCAACTGAGGCTTGTTGATGGGTGATCAGCCTCTGGTGTCGTCCAGAGTAGCCTGGCTGCAAAGCCGGGCTTAATCATGTGTGCAGAAAAATACAGTCCAGGTATTAAAAGGTGGAGCAAGCGATGGGAGTGAATACACTCCGTTCACCTGCTCCACCCCGTTCTTATGCAGTACAGCCAGCCACACCGTCAGATAGTAAGCCACTCCTGTTCACTTACCGAATACTCTGAATACCCCGATCAGAGCGGGGCCGATAGCGACCAGAAAGAAGCTCGGCCATAGACAGAAAATCAGCGGGAATATCAGTTTGGTACCGACTTTCGCCCCCAGCTCTTCAGCGGCCTGCGTACGCCGGTCACGGAACTCATCAGCATAGATGCGCAGGGTGTCGGCCACGCTGGTACCAAAGCGGATACTCTGCGCCAACAGGCTGACCAGACCTTGTACATCATCCAGACCAGTGCGTACGGCCAGCTGCTTGAGCGCCTCGGTACTGGAGATGCCCGCGCGGATTTGCGCATTGACCAGGGCCAGCTCTTCAGCCAGTTCGACCTGACTGACCGACATCTCCTCAGCCACCCGTTCGATGGTCGTGGGCAAGGCCAGGCCCGACTCCACGCACACCACCATCAGATCCAGCGCATCCGGAAACGCAGCACGCAGCCGGCCTTGTCGCAACTGCTTGCGCTTGCCGACATACAGCGCTGGCACCAACCATCCGATACCGGCCACCAAGACCACCAACAGCAGCCCCATGACCAGGGTAACCTTGGGAATCATCGGCAACAGCAGCAACGCAATACCAACCAATAACAGCGGCAATATCAAGCGCACTGCCCAGTACATCTGCACAGCCGACGAGGAACGGTAGCCTGCATGCATCAACAGGGTCTGGGTGGCTGACGTTTGAGCCGAATCGGTCGAGGCAAAGCGCTGGCCGACCCGCTCCAGCAACAGTTGCAGGTTACCCGGAGCTTCCTGCCCGGTCGTGCTGCCCAAATGACCACGCTTGATCAGCGCCAGACGACGCTGCACCGGATCCTGAAGCCCCATCATCAGCAGGATCACGGCACCAACCGCAAGCACCGTACTCAAACCGATCGCGCCGAGGAACATCAGGCGCGCCATCTCCTCGCTCCCCGTGACCCGACTGAACAACCCGAGCAAAAAATCCATGACCTGTACCTCCCGGTAGCGAATACCGCTTAAACCTGAATCCGGATGATTTTTCGTATCCAGAAAATCCCGATCAACATGGCGCAAAACGCCCCAATGATCAGCTTGTGGCCCAGTGGATCATTGATCAGCACAGGCAGGTAACGGGGGCTGGTGACTATGATCGCGATCGCCAGCACGAAGGGAATCGCCACCAGCACCCAGGCCGACATGCGCCCTTCCGCCGACAGGGTTTTGACCTTGCGCTGGAAGCGGAAGCGCCCGCGAATCAACCGACTCAGACGCTCCAGCACCTCGGTCAGATTGCCGCCGGTCTCGCGATGGATGAGGATCGAGGTCACCAGCATCATCACCGTCATGCTCGGCATCCTCTCCAGCAGACCGAGCATGGCCCGGCGTACATCATTGCCATAGTTGATATCCGAGAAGGTCAGGCCAAACTCCTGAGCCACCGGCCCCCTATGCTCCTCGGCCACCAGGCGCAGGGTTTCGTTGAAGGGGTGTCCGGCGCGCAAAGCGCGACACATCGCGTCCAGTGCATCCGGCAGGCCTTCCTCGAACGCAGCGAAACGCTTGCCACGGTCGCGAGAAATTTTCAGTATGGGTAACCAGAAGAGCGCGAAACCCGCCACCAGCGCCATCCACCAGACGGACCAAACCATCCAGATCAAGATACCCGCCCAGCCACCCAGCACCAGCCCGAGCAGCAAAACCCGATAAGCCCGGTATTCGTGCCCGGACTGCTCGATCATTTGCGTCAATGCCTCCATAAAAGGCAGCTGCTCAAGCCTGGCCTCCAATGGCGATAAACGCGTCAGGTATTTCTGTCGCAACACGGTCTGCATGCTGGACTGATTGTTGGCTTTCTCCAGTACATGCAAGCGGCCACGAATGCGCTTGCGCATCTTGCCGGCCTCGCCGAATACCGGTACCGCCACGCCCTGGGACAATAGGAAGACGGCAATAAACACCATGCCGAGGAACATCAGAATGAATTCACCAGGAACCTGGTTCATGATTGCCGTGCCTCCATCCACTCAGGCCTGAACATCGCAAGCGGCAACTCGATACCGCGCTTGGCCAGCACGTCGCGGAAGGCGGGGATCATGCCGCTGGGCCGAAACTCACCGAGTACTTCGCCGTTTTCGCCCACGCCTTGGCGCACGAAGGAGAAGATTTCGGT
This sequence comes from Pseudomonas sp. G(2018), assembly GCF_005502415.1. NCBI lineage: Bacteria > Pseudomonadati > Pseudomonadota > Gammaproteobacteria > Pseudomonadales > Pseudomonadaceae > Pseudomonas > Pseudomonas sp. G(2018). The sequence continues at coordinate 153,006 of NZ_SCOO01000004.1, forward strand.
CATGGTGATGATCTCGCCCTCCATGCCGTTGATTTCCTGTACGCTGACCAGGCGGCGCTTGCCGTCCTCCTGGCGTTCCAGCTGGATGACCACTCCTATGGCCGAAGCGATCTGTTGGCGCATGGCCTTGATCGGGAAGGTCGCCCCGGTCATCGACACCATGTTCTCGATACGCCCCAATGCATCGCGCGCGGTGTTGGCGTGGATCGTGGTCAGCGAACCGTCGTGACCGGTGTTCATCGCTGTCAGCATGTCCAGCGCCTCGGCGCCGCGCACTTCGCCGATCACAATCCGGTCCGGCCGCATCCGCAGGCTGTTGCGCACCAACTCCCGCTGGTTCACCTCGCCACGTCCCTCGATATTCGAAGGCCGGGTTTCCAGGCGCACCACATGGGGTTGCTGCAGTTGCAGTTCGGCCGAGTCTTCGATGGTGACGATCCGCTCGTTGTGCGGAATGAAACTCGACAGCACATTGAGCATGGTGGTCTTGCCGCTGCCGGTACCGCCGGAAATCAGCACGTTCAAGCGTCCACGGACAATCGCCTTGAGCAGCAGGGCAATGGCCGGGGTCAATGCCCCCACCTGGATCAGGCTGTCGGTATTGAGCAGGTCCACGGCAAAGCGCCGGATCGACATGCTCGGGCCGTCGATGGCCAGCGGCGGGATAATCGCGTTGACCCGCGAACCGTCCTTGAGCCGCGCATCCACCAACGGCGAAGACTCGTCGATACGCCGACCCAGGCTGGAAACGATGCGGTCAATGATGTTCAGCAAATGCCGATCATCGCGGAAACGCACATCGGTGCGTTGCAGCTTGCCGAAGCGCTCGACATACACTGAGTCATGTCGGTTGACCAAAATGTCGGACACACTGTGATCGGCCAGCAGCGGTTCCAGAGGCCCCAGACCGAGCACCTCGTCGGTAATCTGCTTGATGATCAACTGGCGGCTGGAAGAACTCACCGGTGCCGAATGCTCATCGAGCAGGCGCTGGCAAATATCGCGAATCTGCCGCGCGGCCTCAGCCTGTTCAAGAGCGTCCAGCAAGGACAGGTCCATGACCTTGAGCAACTGCTGGTAGATTTTTTCTCGCCACTCGGCCTCCACCGGAGTGACCTGACTTCTGGTTTCGTAAAGAATGTCCGGCGTTGAACGCTCCCACGCCATTATTTCCTCTACCGGATCCAGCAGGTCGTCACCCGGCTGGCCAGCCGACGAAGGGGCGGGTTTTCCGGATTGTTTGCGCAAGCGGTTACGAAAGTCACTGATCATGGGTCATCCCCCGAAAAAACGGTTGAAGGCACGTTTAAGCAAGCCTTTGTTTCCGGCCAACTGGTTGCCGACAAGGTCCTCGGCCATGTCGCGCAGGGCAGCGGTGATCGCCGCCCTCGGCGCATGCAGACCCAACGGCACGCCAGTGTTCTGACTCTGGCTGACCAGGTTGAAGTCGTTGGGTAATTTCGACAGATTCGTGCAACGCAGCGCCTCGCCGATATCTTTGAGGCTGATCGCTGCCGCCTTGTCATAGCGGTTGACCACTATCTGCAATTGATCCCCACGCACGCCCAGGTCTTCGCGAAGAATCCGCACCAGGGAACTGGCATCGCGCAGATGGCTGACGCTCTGCTGCACGACCACATACACCCGATCCACCTGTTCCAGCACGGAGCCGGTGAGGTGGTCGATTTGCCGCGGCAGATCGATCACTACCCAGCCATAGCTGGCGCGAGCCAACTGCAACAGGGTGTCCAGTTGCTCGGGTTGGGCGTCCTGCGGCAGACACAGCTCACCGGCCCGGCCACCCAACACATGCAAGGTCGGGCTGAAGTGGCTGCAAAAACCCCGTAGCGCGATGCTGTCCATGCCATCGATCTGATGCAACACCTCCAGATGGCTGTGCGCCTGCGCCACATCCAGATAATGCGTCACGCTGCCAAATTGCAGGTCCATGTCCAGCAACAGGGTACTGCCACCCTTCAGGCTGAGCTGCTGAGCCAGGTTGCAGGCCAGCATGGTGCCGCCGGATCCGCCCTTGGAGCTGATCACGGCGATCAATTTCCCTTCTGTCCCGCTGCCGGTCCGAACCTCCATGACCAGCCGATTCAGGGCGGCGACCAGTTCTGTTTCGGCGACGGGCTCTGGCAGCACGTCACGGGCGCCGGCCTGCATCGCCAGGCGCATGCCTTCCTGTTCGCTCAGCAGACCGCACACCAACATCGGCGGACGCTCGTGGGCCGGGCGCTGCAACAGTGCCGCCAATTCCTCGCGCCACAGGTGGCTGACGCGTAACAGCAACAGATCGGGCATCCGGTCCAGACCGTAGAGCGGGTCGACATGCCCGTTGCTCACCAGCCGGGTGCTCACCTCCAGGCTGGGCATGCGTTGGCAGACCCCCTGCAGGTCGCGCAACGACGCGGCATCACGGCTGCTGATCAGCAACCGTAGCCCGGCTTTGCTGGTCGAGGTGGAGACTGGAGTTTCCTTGGTATTCAGCATGGCGTGATCTCCCCAGAATCGGAATGACGCCCGAGGCTTTCGCGTGGCAACGTTGCGCTGAATGTAGACAGCGTAATGGGCACACCGAACCCGGGAACAAACAGATTGAAAACGAAATTTTGCAGACTCAACCGGACATAGCGGATGGCACGAAAGCCGTTGGCGCTGGCAGTGTCCGCGGGGTTGGCCACCAGAGCACCGTTTGCGTCCAGATAGGTCAACGTCAAATGGGTGGTGGTCAGATCGCCAATCAGCCGGCTATTACCTGCATCGCCCGCGGCATTGAAGATCGCCCGCTGCAATACCACCGGATCGCTGATATTGCACACCGCCGCCAGGCGCGTACCACGGCGCACGGCTTCATCCAGCGCATTGACCGTGAAGTACAGGCGGCCCATTTCCACTACGCCGAACAACAGCGTGAACACCAGCAGACCAACGATGGCGAACTCCACCGTATAGGTGCCGCGCATGTGTTTTCTATTCATCACAGGGCCCTCATCACGGTAGTGGCAACCAGCGGAATGCCCAGTGCAATCGGATTACCAAAAAAGCCGGGAAGCGATCCGGCGCAATTGCCAGAGCCAATCACCGGGCAGAACGTATAAGTGATGGTCACCCGTACATGGTCAGTGCCCACTGCTGCGACCACTACGTTTGCGGCCGTCAACCCAGACACCACTGGCGTGCCTGTCTGGCTGGGTACGCCATACACCGCTACATTTTTTGTCTGGGTCTGCAGCGTATCGCTCAGAGCGACCTTGCCAAGCGTTGAGTCCCAGGCCTGGCTGGCGACAAAACGGTCGGCATCGCGGCTGGCCTGCAGCAGCAGATTGTACTGATAGAGCATGCGGCCGAACTCACCGAAGGCCAGTAACATCAGGAGCAACACCGGCAGGACCAGGGTGAATTCCACCGTGGCCAGGCCTTGCTGGCGCTGCCGGCTCTTAAATCCATAAAGTCTCATCACGCCTCCCTACGAGTCAGTGCTCGGAGTACCGCTGCCGTTGAGATAGGTTTTGTAGAGCTGAATGATCTGCGGTCCGGAATCGGTTGACGGCGAGGGGCCGGCCACGTTGTCGCCTTCGCACTCCATCACGAACTGGCCAAAAATCTCCGCTTCCCCGCCACCGCCATCCATGGGCTGCACCACGAAATAGCAGCCAAAACCGAGGACCGGGATCGAGGTTGAACCACTATTTTTCCCGGCGCAGTTGCCCACCACGATTTTCAGCATCCGGCGCTCGAACACCCCGTTGCCCTGACAGCCACTGCCCCCTGCCACACACGCGGCAACGCTCGCACGCCAGTCGTTGTAGTCCAGTATCGGGTTGCCGCCCGCCGTGAGCGTGCCATTGTTCGAGGTGACGGCTTGCCCCAGGTACTTCGGGCCTGTGCCGTCGTCTGTGATAGCGGGGTTAGTGGACGTGGTCACCAGGTCCGGCGGATAGTCCGAGGCACTGACCGGCCCCTGATAGATGCCAAAGCGCGTATTCAGGCCTTGAGACGCAGGGCCAACCTTGTTGCCAGGCTCGGTCGTGACGTTGTCTCCCACATTGCGGCAGACCTTGCCGCCTCCAGCCATCTCCTCCCTGACTGCATTGCCGCCCGAGCCAAAATCGAGCAACTGAAAGTTGCCTGGACCAATGGGCGACTGATTGCCGGAAGCCGTCTTCAATACCTTCAAATCACCAAACTGGAAGCCCCAGAACATACCGGCGCCCGGGTTGTATTGAGCCGGATCGCCACAGACCATCAATGGCGCGAGATCGCAGGGGCTGGTAGGGCTGGGTCCCGCGGTAGCAATCGCCGCCACCGCCTTGTTCCCCACGGCGCCAAATGCCTGGGCGAAGTTCCAGAAAAATCCCGTCAGGCCATAGCTCGCTACCGATACCCGGACGTATTTGGCATCCGTCGGCCCGGGATAAGAGAACGGGCCATAAACACTGCTTGCCAGTTCCACCACCGCAAATGCTCCTGCGTTGTCGCCCACAGCCGTGGCCAACTCGTTGTTGCCAGTGGCATTGGCATTCTGCACCAGCGTATTGAGCGCGGCGGTGCGCGTCGCGCTGGCACTGTTGGTACCACCCTCCACCTGGCTCAGGGTTTTGGCGCCACTCAGGGCGGCGGCGTCCACCGCATTTTGCAGGCGTGTTTTGTTCAGCAGCATATGCCCGCCGTCCAGAGCCAATGCCGCCATCATGGCCATCGCCGCCAACGCGATCACCATCAATACACTCACCGATCCTTCCTGGCGCCTTGGCGTCGAAGTGAACGGCCGCTGAATACGAAGATTCATCATCAAGCCCTCGATTGCCGATACTGATCCGGATCGGCTCCGCCATTACCCTGGCACCTGTTGCACACTGTCAGCGAATGTTGACTACTTTGGCTTCGATCCCGCGGATCACGGTGATACCCCCGCCCTCGCCACTGCTGCGCTGTACCACGCGTTTTGGTGCCTCGGCGGAGGCCACAACCATGGCCGGGGCAACAGGAGCAACAGGTGCAACGGCCGGGCTTTTCTTCTCGAGGTTCAGCGGGTTACGCAGCGCCAGTTGCAACTTGCCTTCCGTCTGCGCCGTGACCAGGGCTTCCGCTTCAACGGCCGACATCTCCAGGGTCACCGCGCGCACCACTACCGGTTGAGTCTTGTCGGTACCCGCAGTCTGATCCACCGCCAACACCCGCAAGTTCTCGAGGATGGTCCTGGACGTGGCGCTGTTATTGCCGGAATTAGTGGTTTTGGTCGCCAGTACATCGACCCGGTTACCCGGTAACAGGAATCCGCCGACGCCGACCACATCGTCCACACGTACCGATATGGCGCGTTTGTCAGGCGCAATCAAAGAAGCCAGGGTGCTGCCTCCCAGGTGCTCGCTCAGACGCGCACCACGCATGATGTCGCCCCGCAGAATGTCGAAGGTTGCGATCTTGCCCACGGCTTTTTCGCTGGCATCGAAGGCATCGTCCGGGATCGTATCGATCGGCATGCGTACGGTCGTGACCTGCTGGGCCTCGACCATCTGCCCGAATGGAATCTCTACCGTGGCGACCACCACGTTTCGAAGGTGGTCATCCGGGCTGGCATTGAGCCGCGCGCTCAGCCAGGAGTCGGCCATCCATGCAGCCCCAAGGCCCATGGCCAGGGAAACGCCTATCAGGGTAAGCGTACGAGAGCTCATGTCAGTATCTCCGTATCAAAGAAAGTCGAGCTGGACGAAGTAGTTGTGCCAGGCCCATTCCAACTCTTTCGGTGACAGTGGTCCGGAACCGCCCATATAACGCTGGCGATCGAGTGCCATGTTCAGGAGATCGCGGGGATGGCAAGGCACCAGGGGCATGCCTTCACTTGCATAAAGCCTTTGCAATACATAACGCACCAGCAACGGGTCATAGGAAATACCCAGGCGCTCGCTTTCCTGACGCCAGATCTTTTCGTACTCCTCGGGCTTCAGGTAACCGAATTGCAGCTTGTAGCCAATCCGGCGAAGGAAGGCCTCATCGGCCAGCTCCAGGGGATTGAGGTTGGTGGAAAACACCAGAATCAGATCAAATGGCAGCTCGCAATGCCGACCGCCGCCCAGGTTGAGGAAATCGCGTTTCTCTTCCATCGGTACGATCCAGCGATTCAGCAACTCGGCAGGTGCCATGCGCTGGCGCCCCATGTCGTCGATGATGAACAGGCCATTGCTGGCCTTGAGCTGCAAAGCGGCCTGGTATTGACGGGTGAAAGGGTCATAACGAACGTCCAGCTGTTCCATGCTCAACTCACCCCCCGTGATGACGATCGGGCGTTTGCAGCACAATAGTCGACGGTCGATCCCTTCGTTGAGCATCAGAGTGTTCTGCTGAGCGTTGTCATCGAGCCGCTGATGCACTTGCGGGTCATAGATCTCGATCACCGCCTCGTTGATGACGATGGCATGGGGGACCCAGATGGCCTCCGCGAACAGACGTATTAACCGACTGCTGACATAAGTCTTGCCGGTACCCGCGGGACCATAAATCATGATTGCGCGCCCGGAGTTCATCGCCACACCCAGCTGATCGAGCATCGCCTCCGTGAGCACTACGCCAGCAAGGGCATTGCGCATATCATTGGCATTGATGCGACCATGGTGAATTGTCTGCAGTTTGATCAGGGAACGGTAGGTACTCACCGGGAAGGGTGCTGCACCGATATAGCCACTGCGCGACATGGCATCGCGGGCGGCACTGCGTCCGCGTTCGGTCAGGCCATAACGCAGCGACTGCCCACCGGATTGACTCACCTGGCCCAGCACTTCGACACGGCCATCCTTGCGCAGAAACGCCAGGACTTCTTCAAGTACCGCGCCAGTCAGCGCCAGGCGCTCCACCAGCCGCGACATGTCCAGCACGCCAGCATCAAACAAATGCTTGCACACCAACTCTGCGAGAAAACTGTCCGTCAGGCCGGTTTCGCGAATAGTGCAGGGCTGCGGAGCCAGGCGTTGCACTGCTCCCCGATCGCTGGGGTAGGCATCACTTTCGACGATGACGTGCATGACTAGCCTCCTGGGCTACAGGCCGATTTGCAGCCAATAACCACTGGCCAGGGTTCCGAGCAAAATTGCAACGGAGTATGGGAAAGGCTTTCCGGCCACTTCATCTACCGCCGGAACCAGGTAGGTTCGCGCCCTTAGCATCAACCCGTAGCGCGCTAAGGTTTGCAGCAGCTGACCACGAAAAAGAATGATCAAAAAACCGCACAAACCACCGGCAATCAGACTGAAAAACGCCGTCCATAACGCGTCATACGGTGTAAAAAAACTTCCGACCATGGCCATCAACTTGACGTCCCCAGCGGCCATACCGCCTAGGGCGTACATGGGTAGAAACACTGTAAAGCCGATCAGCATGGCCAGCGCAGCATTACCAAGCCCCTCAACTCCACTTGCGTAAGCCTGACTGGTCAACCCCAAAACAAGTCCTAAAAGAACCAGCAGGTTGGGGATGCGGTGGCGACGAAGGTCGCTCACCACCGCAATACCTAGCAGCCCTAACAGAACAATTGATGTAAACATCTGCTCAATAGGCATCGCTGCATCTCTCTCACTGGAAATAGACTTACTAGCACGCCCCAGCACCACCCACACAAGTAGCTAGCCTACCGAGCTGGCCGGTAATGGCGGTGCCCAAGGAGGTAAAACCAGCGGCAACCGCCAGGGTTATTAGCCCGCCGGCCACCGCATACTCCACAATGGTCAGGCCATCTTCGTCTCTGACGAACTTCACTACCGAAGCCTTGATTGTTTGCAAGATCATTTTGCCCACCTCACGCGAATGTTGTTTTTTCTGAGGCATCTCTCACTGAAAATAGACTTACGAGCACACCCTAGTAGAGCCCACACAAGTAGCTAGCCTACCGAGCTGGCCGGTAATGGCCGTGCCCAAGGAGGTAAAACCAGCGGCAACCGCCAGGGTTATTAGCCCGCCGGCCACTGCATATTCCACAATGGTCAGGCCATCTTCGTCTTTGACGAACTTCACTACCGAAGCCTTGATTGTTTGCATAATCATTTTGCCCACCTCACTCGAATGTTGTTTTTTCTGCTGCATCTCTCTCACTGGAAATAGACTTACGAGCACACCCTAGTAGAGCCCACACAAGTAGCTAGCCTAGTGAGCTGGCCGGTAATGGCCGTGCCCAAGGAGGTAAAGCCAGCGGCAACCGCCAGGGTTATTAGGCCGCCAGCCACCGCGTATTCCACAATGGTCAGGCCATCTTCGTCTTTGACGAACTTCACTACCGAAGCCTTGATTGTTTGCATGATCATTTTGCCCACCTCACTCGAAAATGTTGTTTTGTCTGAGGCAGTACTTTCTGCGCTGCCTGATGCAAACCCTAGTCAGGGTGCAGGCATGAGCGTTAGGAGGATTTTGCAAATCGCTAGGATTTTTTTGCTGGGTGGCAAAAGACGGGGCATTGGCCTTTACAGAGGTAACGGGAGGGGCAGACAAGGCATTGAAACGCAACGGCAATTGCCATTGATTCGCAAGCGACAAGCGGTAAAAGCCAGGTTTGTCGAATGCGCACCAACAAACACGCGACCGGAGCTGCCCCTCAGAAAACGCATAGAGCGAATAGAACTGAATACCGTATTTTTTATCAGGATTAGTTCTACAGCGTAATAGCACATTGGCCATACTGCTGATCAAAGAGAGGCATTAAGAACTCTGGAGTAAAAATAGAGACATGACGTCCCATTTCAACGGAAGGCCATCCCTACTATGGTTCGATCTGACACACGATCGGTCCACCAAAGAACTCATCGAGCAGTTTGAGGGTACCTGCAACTGCAAAATGGCGAAAAACTCCGTGCTGCCCATCAGGGAACAGGCAGACATGATCTGCATCCATTTTGATCGCCCCGACACTTCGGGGTTGAGGCTATTGCTGGAGATCAAACGCACCACCCCCACCATTCCGATCACCATGTTCACTGTGCAGCATTCAGAGGAACTGGCTGTCTGGGCGATGCGCTCCAGCGTCTGGGAATACATGGTGCTTCCGTTCTCGGCCACCGAGAAGAAGCGTTACCTGACCGCGGTGATGCAGCTCTGCGAACTGCGCCGAAATGCCAACGGCCAGGGCAAATCATCGCAGATCGACCACTCCCCAACCCTGCCGGAAAGCATCCGGCTGACCTCAGGACACCAAAAACACCAAGCGCTGAGCAGCATCATGCTGTACATCGAACAGCACTTTCGAGACAGCATCGATCAGAGGGTTTTGGCGCAGCGCTGCGGCATGACAACATTTCGCTTCAGCCGCCTGTTCAAGGAAGCCAATGGACTTGGCCTCACGGATTACATCTTGGATAAGCGCATGAACTTCGCCAAAGAACTGCTCGACAACAGTCAGATGCCTATTACCAGTATTGGCTATGAGGCCGGCTTCAAGGATCCTTCCTACTTCGCTCGAGCCTTCAAGCAATTCGCAAATTGCACGCCCAGTGAATACCGTTTGGCACGCCAACTCAGAGCGGCTGCAGCTGCGCAACTGGTGCTGGATGAAAAAACCAATGAAGCGCTCGAAAGCCTGGTGCAAAGCCTCAGCGGTTGAGGCTGTTTTTTACGCACAAACAAAAACGCCGCTCAATGAGCGGCGTTTTTGTTAAATATGGAGCGGGAAACGAGACTCGAACTCGCGACCCCGACCTTGGCAAGGTCGTGCTCTACCAACTGAGCTATTCCCGCAAATGGCGTCCCCTAGGGGACTCGAACCCCTGTTACCGCCGTGAAAGGGCGGTGTCCTAGGCCACTAGACGAAGGGGACACGCTACCCGGAACACATGGTGTGTGTTTCGGTGTCCAGATCCGCATCCGAAGACTTGGTTCTGGTTTCACTCAGCCCTGCCCGAAAGCAATGCTGTTTAAAATTGGAGCGGGAAACGAGACTCGAACTCGCGACCCCGACCTTGGCAAGGTCGTGCTCTACCAACTGAGCTATTCCCGCATTGGCGTCCCCTAGGGGACTCGAACCCCTGTTACCGCCGTGAAAGGGCGGTGTCCTAGGCCACTAGACGAAGGGGACACACTACAACATTCACTCCCTGCTTCGTTTCGCTGTGTGCTTTACGCTGCAAGTGGCGCGCATTCTATGGATGGATTGAGAGGTCGTCAACCCCCTGTATTAAATTTATTTAAATCAATGACTTCGCCCTGCTTTAACGCCCCTAACCGGATTTTCCGCCACCCGGTGTTTGGCGCCTATATTCTGACACTCGCCAAGGCGTTATAGTCGACGCCATCAATGATGGCGATCTGCTTCACTGTTGCCAGCATTTATAAAGCAGGACTGCGGCCGATACAGGTTGAGCCTTCTCGAACCAACTCGTCGAGCGGCCCTGGGCGCTTAAATGCCAAGCCACTACACTCGACTCGCACGCGAACCCTATAAAAGAGGTCTTACCGGTGACACCACTCATGATCACCCTGCTCGTCGTAGCCGGGATCGCATTATTGATCGCCATTGGCTACATCAACCATGTGGTGGAAAACAATAAGCTGGAAAGGGCCCGTACCAAGGTTGAACTCAATGATCGCCTGCGGCGTTGCGGAGAGATCACCGAGACCTTCCCAGGCCAGTTGATGACACCGGCGCTCAAGCTGCTGCTGACCCGCCTGGAACTGAATGTCTGCCAACGCCTGCTGAACCTGGAAAAAACCAGCGCCAACCTCAAGGCGCGGATTACCGAACTGACGGCGCTGGTCGCACAGGGCGAGTCGATATCGGTCAACAATCCACCGGCACCTATCCAGACAGAAGCCAAGGCCAAGGACGTGCGCTTCCTGCTTGAAGCCCTGCATGGCCAGATCACCCGTGCCGCCCAGGACGGTTTCCTGCCGCCCAACGAAGCCAAACGCTGGATCCGCGAGGTCCGCCATATTCTGGTGCTGTTGCACATCGAATTCTTCAACAACCTTGGCCAGCACTCCCTGCAACAGAACCAGCCCGGCCAAGCGCGCCTGGCGTTCGAACGCGGTGTGCAATACCTGCGCAAGCAACAGGAACCACAGATCTATGCGGAACAGCTGGAATACCTGGAAAAACTCCTGGCCCGCGCCAACGCACAAGTCATGGACCGCATCGCCCCGGTAGAAGGCGAAGTGAACCAATTGACCGAAGGCCTCAAAGACGTCGAGGCCGATGCGGACTGGAAGAAGAAAGTGATCTACGACTGATCATTCGAGCAAAGTAGAAAAGCCACCGGATCAGGTGGCTTTTTTTTGCCCTGCAGGAGCAAAGCTTGCTCGCGATAACGGTTGCTCAGCTGTATCGATGTTGACTGACACTCAGTCATCGCGAGCAAGCTTTGCTACAGGGATCGGCTACAACCGCAAAACCCTGGGCGGCTGTCAGGCCGCCTTCGCGAGCAGGCTCGCTCCCACTGGATACGCAATGCAGGTTCAAAGCCTGAAATGCCCCACCATCCCCTTCAGCTCAACCCCCAGCTGCGCCAATTCGATACTCGACGCCGCATTCCCCTGCATCGCCAGCGAAGACTGATCCGCACTGGCACGAATGCTCGTGACACTGCGATTGATCTCCTCGGCCACCGAACTCTGCTCCTCGGCAGCAGCTGCGATCTGCTGGTTCATCTGCTGGATCAACGATACCGCCGCCGCAATACTTCCCAACGCACTTTCAGTCTGCAGCGCATCGCTGACCGCCAGTTTCACCAGTTCGCCACTGCTTTGAATCTGCTGAACCGACGTCTGCGCCGCCGAGCGCAAGGCGCTGACCAACCGCTCGATTTCCTCGGTCGATTGCTGGGTCCGCTTGGCCAATGCACGCACTTCATCGGCCACCACCGCGAAGCCCCTGCCCTGCTCGCCGGCCCTTGCGGCCTCGATGGCCGCGTTGAGCGCCAGCAGGTTTGTTTGTTCAGCCACGCTTTTGATGACACTGAGTACGGTACCGATGTTCTGGATTTCCGCGCTCAAGCTCTCGATGCTCGAACTGGCCGAGGTGGCCGAATCCGCCAGTTGCTCAATGCGCGCCATGCTCTGACGCACCACGAGCTGACCGCTTTCAACCTTGCCGTCGGCCGTTTGCGCCGCCACGGCGGCTTCTTCGGCATTACGCGCCACGTCATGCACGGTGGCGGTCATCTGGTTCATTGCAGTGGCGACTTGTTCGGTTTCTTCCTTCTGGCTGCTGACTTCGAGGTTGGTCTGTTCAGTGACCGCCGACAGCGATTGCGCTGAAGTGGCCAGTTGTTCGATACCCGCCTGCAAACCGCTGACGATGTGGCTCAGTCCCGCCCCCATCTGCTGCATGGCCTGCATCAACTGACCGATCTCATCACGACGGGTCACTTCGACCGTTCCGCTCAAATCCCCGGAAGCAATCTGCTGCGCCACACGAATCACACTGCGCAGTGGCCCGACGATCAGTCGGGTAATGACCCAGGCTGCAATCAGTCCGACCAGCAACGCCAACGCGGAGGAGCCGATGATCAGCAACGAGTTCTTGTTCAGCTCTGTCTGCATCGACTGGTCTTCGGCGATATAGGCCTGATCCACCCGCTCCATCACTTGGGCTGCGCGTTGATGCAATTGCTGATAGACGGTCTTTTCCTGTTCCAGCAGGCCGGTGTACTCGGCGAGCTTGTCGCTGAAACTGGCGATGTGACCGATCACTTCATTGAGAACGGTCTGATACCCCTCATCCTTGACTGAAGTTTTCAGCTGTTCGGCCTGGGTCAACGCCTGGCTGGCCTGTTCGATCTTGCCTTGCCCCGCGCTGTCATCACCCTTGCGGCTCTGATCCAGACGCACACGCGCTTCGTTCATGGCTTGCAACATCAGCCGTGATACCTGGCTGACCTGATTGGCCTGCTCGACGAATTGCGCACCGTCCTTGCCCTCGGATTCCTTCAGGGTGTAGGTACCGTCATCGGCAAGCCCGGACTGCAACACGTCGAGGTTATTGGCCACGCTGGAGACCGACCAGCTGGCCATTTCCAGCGCCAGGTCCTTGGCCTGACTGAGCGAGACAAACTCGTCGAACGCCTTGCGGTAGGCGCCGAGGGATTGCTCGACATCGTTCATTACCGGCGCATTGGCGGCAGACGCAGCCTTGAGCTGATTCGCCAGGGCAATCAAGCCATCAACGCCTTCGCGCAGGGCATCGGCCGTTTTCGGGTTGCCGTGCAAGGCATATTCTTGCTCCAGCAAGCGTACCTTCAGCAATCCACTGTTGAGCGACGACATTTGCTTGAGCCCATCGAAGCGCTGACTGATGGTTTGCAGGGACCAGACGCCGATGGCCGCCACCAGGGCGGTCAACAACAGCACCAGCACAAACCCGATACCCAGTTTTTTTGCCATACCGAGGTTGGCAAAACGTCCTTGCACGGCCGAAATCATTGCACTTAGTCCCCTGCCATTATCTGTAGATGGAGATTCGCAACGGGCCTGTGGCAACACAAGTCTTTGGCGTCGGAATAATGGCAAAAAGCTACGTTCGCGTCGTTTTCAGAACACTTGAGGTCGATTCGCAGCGGTAGCCTGAAAAAATGCCCGGGCTCGCGGATCACAAGCACAGGTCACATTGATACGCTGCCAGTCAGTGGCCGCGCCGGCGGGACTGAAGGCCGTCGGCGATGACAGCAAGACACCGAAGCGCCGGGCCTGTGCCCGCAGCTGTGCGTGGTCTGCCATCCGCGATCGCGCCCAGATAAACAGACCTCCCGCAGGCTTGCCGAACACCTCCCACTCCGCGTCTTCGAGCAACTGCAATGCTGCCCGTCGATCGCTGCCAAGGCGCTGGCGCTGGCGCTGCACCAATTGGCGGTAGGTACCATTGGCCAACAGACAGGCCAGTACCGACTCGCAGAATCGTGAAGTACCCATGCTGCTGATCATCTTGACCTCGGCCAATCGTGCAATTACCTCGGTGCCGGCCACTACAAAACCGACCCGCAACGAGCTACTGAGCGTCTTGGAATAACTACCGACGTAGATCACGCTGTCATCCAGTGCGGCAAGGCGCTTGCCGGAACCGTCGTACAGGTCTGCGTAAACGTCGTCTTCGATCACCCGCACACCATGCTCTTTCGCCAGTTGCAGCACTCGCTGCGCGCCCCCCGGCGCCAGGCTGCAACCGGTAGGATTGTGATGAAAACTATTGATGAACAATCCACGAGGCCGATATTTCAGCAGCAACGCTTCCAACGCCACGATGTCCGGCCCGTGCGGCGCTCGCGGAACCTCAAGCAGGCTTACACCGTGCAGCCTGAGCAAATCGAACAACACGGGATTACCAGGGTTTTCCACCACCACGCAGTCTCCCGGTTTAAGCAACGTCCGTACGATCAGGTCCAGACCCTGGCTGGCCCCCGCGGTAGTCAGGATTCGATTGTCCCCGACGTTGATATCCCGCTGCTTCAGGCACTTTTGAATCTGCTGGCGCAAGGCAGGCAAACCCAAGGGGGAGTTGTAGTTGAACAAGCCGGCCATGTCGGTGCGACTGACTTCCCGAATCGCGTAAACCAGATCGTCCGTTTCGCGCCAACTTTCGGGCAAGCCACCACTGCCCAATGGCAATTGGCACAAGGAAACGCCCTGTTGCTGAACAGAGATCGAAGCCGGGGTAGCCACGACATAACCGGCTGCATGACGCGGCTCCAGCACCCCTTGTGCGACCAGCCGATCACAGGCTTCGACGACACAGGACTGACTGAGCGAATTGATTCGCGCGATTTGCCGCACCGAAGGCAAACGCGCACCTGGCACAACCTCGTTGCGATGGAGCCAGCAGGCCAGTCCATCGACGATTTGCTGTACGACCGGCACCAAGGCCTGTCGATCGATACTCAATTCCATGAGCGAGCAACTCCTGTTTGGTTTGCGTAAACCAGTTAATCACAGGAGTGTTCGCCGGGATGTGCGACAACGCCGCCAGAATCGCCGGTTTCAATCATTTGAAACACACTGCCGGGTGCCTTCACGGAGCCGCAGTAAGAAATCTCAAGGCAACAAAAAACCTGTGGGAGCGAGCCGGCTCCGGGCGGCGTTCCGACGAAAGCAGTGTGTCAGACAACATCAATGTCGCCTGACACCCCCACTTCGCGAGCAAGCCCGCTCCCACAGGTTCGGTGTTTACTCAGTAGCAGCGCTGGGTTTCAGAACGCGGTGACACCACCATCCACCGCCAACGAATGCCCAGTGGTAAACGCTGCGCCGTCACTGCACAGGTAAAGCACCGCGCTGGCGATTTCCTCGACCTTGCCGATGCGGCCCACCGGGTGCATGGCGTTGGCGAACTCGCCCTTCTTCGGGTCGGCTTCATAGGCGCGACGGAACATATCGGTGTCGATCACTGCCGGGCATACCGCGTTGACCCGGATCTTTTTCTTGGCGTATTCGATGGCCGCCGATTTGGTCAGGCCGATCACCGCGTGCTTGGAAGCGGCGTAGATGCTCATTTTCGGCGCGGCACCGAGACCGGCCACCGAAGCTGTATTGACGATGGCGCCACCACCCTGGGCCAACAGCAATGGCAACTGGTACTTCATGCACAACCAGACGCCTTTGACGTTGACGCCCATGATCGCGTCGAATTCGTCGACGGTGCCTTCGGCGAGTTTGCCCTTCTCGATCTCGATACCGGCATTGTTGAAGGCGTAGTCGAGACGGCCGTAGGTATTGACGACCTCTTCCATCAGATTTTTTACTTCGCTTTCCACAGTGACGTTACAGCGCACGAAGGTCGCTTCGCCGCCCGCCGTACGAATCAGCGCTACGGTCCCCTCGCCGCCCGCTGTGTCCATGTCGGCCACCACCACTTTCAATCCTTCGGCGGCAAACGCCTGGGCAGTCGCGCGACCAATGCCATTGGCTGCGCCCGTCACTAAGGCGACCTGACCGGAAAACGTCATGCTCATTGTTATGTCCTCAAAGAGAAGTTTGCGGGGGATCGATTTTTTCAGTCTATCCACGCGGCCCCTGACGCGGCAGCACTATCAGAAGGCCGGTTGGGCACCCATGAGTTGCAGTGATGGAACTGCCGTACCAACTATCACTGCACTGGATCAACCTGCATTCGCCGCATAAGCCAAACTTGCGACATCGCCCATGAAGGACTATCAACAAGGCTTCATTCATCTTGAGTGCCTGTCATGACTACCCAGACCAATCGCCAGTTCCTGCTCGCCAAACGTCCTGTCGGCGCGGCAACCCGCGAGACCTTTACCTATCAAGAAGTACCGGTCGGCGAGCCGGCGGCGGGTCAGATCCTGGTCAAGAACGAATACCTCTCGCTGGACCCGGCCATGCGTGGCTGGATGAATGAGGGCAAGTCCTACATCCCGCCGGTCGGCCTCGGTGAAGTGATGCGAGCCCTCGGTGTCGGCCAGGTCGTGGCTTCGAACAACCCCGGTTTCGCGGTCGGCGACTACGTCAACGGCGCTTTGGGTGTGCAGGATTATTTCCTTGGCGAACCGCGAGGCTTCTACAAGGTCGATCCGAAACTGGCACCGCTGCCCCGTTATTTGTCCGCGCTGGGCATGACCGGCATGACGGCTTACTTCGCCCTGCTCGACGTCGGCGCCCCCAAGGCGGGTGAGACTGTGGTGTTGTCCGGTGCAGCCGGTGCGGTGGGCAGCATTGCCGGGCAAATCGCCAAGATCAAGGGATGCCGGGTGGTCGGCATCGCTGGCGGCGCGGACAAATGCAAGTTCCTGATCGATGAATTGGGTTTTGACGGCGTCATCGATTACAAAAACGAAGACGTCATCGCCGGCCTCAAGCGTGAATGCCCGAAAGGTGTCGACGTGTATTTCGATAACGTCGGCGGCGACATTCTCGACGCGGTGCTGAGCCGGCTCAACATGAAGGCGCGTGTGGTGATCTGTGGCGCCATCAGCCAGTACAACAACAAGGAAGCGGTCAAAGGCCCGGCCAACTACCTGTCACTGCTGGTCAACCGTGCGCGCATGGAAGGCTTTGTCGTGATGGACTATGCCTCGCAGTTCGCCGCTGCCGGACAGGAAATGGCCGGCTGGATGGCCAAGGGGCAGCTCAAGAGCAAGGAAGACATTGTTGAAGGGCTGCAGACGTTCCCGGAGACGCTGATGAAGTTGTTCAGCGGGGAGAATTTCGGGAAGTTGGTACTGAAGGTTTAACCCAACATTCGAAGCCCGCTCCCACAGGTTTCGCGGAGTTTAGGCCAGCTCAGCCACAACGTTTGCCAGAGCTTTTGCAGGATCCGCCGCCTGGCTGATCGGACGGCCGATCACCAGGTAGTCGGAACCGGCTTCCAGCGCCTGACGTGGAGTCAGGATGCGACGCTGGTCGTCCTGGGCGCTGCCCGCCGGGCGAATCCCCGGGGTTACCAGTTGCAGCGACGGATGCGCCGCTTTCAAGGCCTGGGCTTCCAGTGCCGAGCATACCAGGCCGTCCATCCCGGCTTTTTCCGCCAGGGCAGCCAGGCGCAGTACCTGTTCCTGCGGCTCGATATCCAGACCGATACCCGCCAAATCCTCACGCTCCATGCTGGTCAGCACGGTCACGCCGATCAACAGCGGCTGCGGACCACTGCGCTTGTCCAGTACTTCACGGCACGCAGCCATCATGCGCAGCCCACCGGAGCAGTGCACGTTGACCATCCACACACCCATTTCCGCGGCAGCCTTGACGGCCATGGCGGTGGTGTTGGGGATGTCGTGGAACTTGAGGTCCAGGAACACTTCGAAACCCTTGTCACGCAGGGTGCCGACGATTTCCGACGCGCAGCTGGTGAACAATTCCTTGCCGACTTTGACTCGGCACAGTTTCGGGTCCAACTGATCGGCCAGCTTCAGTGCGGCGTCACGGGTGGGGAAATCCAGGGCGACGATGATAGGAGTCTGGCAGGCGGACATGAGCGGGCTCTCAGGCAAGTCGAAATCGGCGCGCATTGTAGCGGAACCAGCGCCACTGCGGGACCCGATGATCGGTAAATCGTCGAGAACGCTCAGGCAAGACTAGCCTTTGCGGCAATTGTGTCGAGTTCGGTACATAGCTGACACGCCCACAACACCCTTGCCCGCTACCCTCGCCAGCCGCAACACGTCCTTACAGCACTTTGCGCCTGCGGGCCAGACGCCTATGCTGAAGCCACAACCTCGCCGCCTATCTTTGTGGTTGGCAGCCTATCCGGCAGATGAACACACGCATGCACAACACCCGCACACCTGTGAACGACGATCAAAAAGCGTCCGGCGACGACAAACGCTGGAGCATTCGCGCCCTGATCGTCGACGATGACATCCCGATCCGCGAGTTGATGATCGACTACCTGGCCCGCTTCAGCATCCACGCCAGTGGCGTCACCGATGGCGCGGCCATGCGCCTGGCCATGCAGGCGGAGCATTTCGACGTGGTGGTGCTGGACCTGATGCTGCCCGGTGAAGACGGCCTGTCGCTGTGCCGCTGGCTACGTGCCGAGTCGGACATCCCGATCCTGATGCTCACCGCCCGCTGCGAACCCACCGACCGGATCATCGGCCTGGAACTGGGTGCCGACGATTACATGGCCAAGCCGTTCGAACCCCGGGAATTGGTGGCGCGCATCCAGACCATCCTGCGCCGGGTGCGCGACGACCGCACCGAACAACGGGCGAACATTCGCTTCGACAACTGGCGCCTGAACAGCGTGCTGCGCCAGCTGATCGCAGCAGACGGCCTGGTGGTGCCGCTGTCCAACGCCGAATTCCGTCTGCTCTGGGTGTTCATCGAGCGTCCGCGCCGGGTATTGAGCCGCGAGCAACTGCTGGACGCCGCCCGCGGCCGCTCGATCGAAGCCTTTGATCGCAGCATCGACCTGCTCGTGTCGCGACTGCGCCAGAAACTCGGCGATGACCCGAAAGCACCGCAGTTGATCAAGACCGTGCGCGGTGAAGGCTACCTGTTCGACGCCCGGGACATCGGCTGATGCGCGGGCGCTTCGATACGCTGTTCGGACGCCTGTTCGGCGTGCTGCTGCTGGCGATTATCCTGGCGCACCTGCTGGCCTTTGCCTGGTTTCATCATTACGGCCCACCGCCACCTCCGCCTCCACCACCGCAATTCTCCGAAGGATTCGACGGCCAACGCCCGCCAGATGACCCGCGTTTCGCCAATCGACCACCCCGGCCCTGGTTCGGTGGACCGCTGGTACCGCTGACCTTCCAATTTATCTCGCTGATCATTGCGGCCTGGTACGGCGCCAAACTGTTGAGTCGCCCGATCCAGCGGCTCAGCGACGCCGCCGAGCGCCTGAGCGAAGACCTCAACAGTCCGCCACTGGACGAGTCCGGTCCACGGGAAGCGCGGCAAGCGGCGCACACCTTCAACAAAATGCAGCAACGCATCATCGAGCAGGTGAAACAACGCTCGCGGATGCTCGGCGCGGTGTCCCACGACCTGCGCACGCCATTGTCGCGGCTCAAGCTGCGGCTGGAGCAGATCGACGACGACAGGCTGCAGGGCCAGATGCGCCAGGATCTGGACGACATGATCAGCATGCTCGACGCCACCCTCACCTACCTGCATGAACAGCGCACCAGCGAGGCGCCGCAGTGGATGGACGTGCAGGCGCTGGTGGAGTCCTTGAGCGAAAACGCCCAGGACCAGGGCGCCGATGTCGGGGTCAGCGGCCACTGTGCACCGCTGCAAGTGCAGCCGATGGCATTACGTTCCTGCGTCAACAACCTGCTGGACAATGCCCTGCGTTATGCCGGGCAGGCGCTGATTACCCTGGAGGATCATCGGGAAGAACTGTTGATCAGAGTGATCGACCACGGGCCGGGAATCGCGGCCGAGCAGCGCGAAGCGGTGTTTGAACCGTTCTTTCGCCTGGAGGGTTCGCGCAATCGCAACTCCGGCGGTGTCGGGCTGGGCATGACCATCGCCCGCGAGGCGGCGGAACGTCTGGGCGGGCAGTTGAGCCTGGAAGAAACCCCGGGGGGCGGGTTGACCGCCATCATTCGCCTGCCGCGAGTTTGAATACACTACCGACCCTGTGGGAGCGGGCTTGCCCGCTCCCACAGGGTCAAGGTAATGCTGAACTCAGCGTTTGCGCAGAATCACGCTACCGATCGAGTAACCGGCGCCGAATGAACTGAGCACCGCCAGCGAACCGGACGGCAGATCATCCTGATTTTTGTGGAACGCAATCACGGAACCGGCGGAACTGGTGTTGGCGTAGGTGTCGAGAATCACCGGGGCTTCCTGCTCGGTGGCGTCGCGGCCCAGCAGTTTCTTGACGATCAGGTGGTTCATGCTGAGGTTGGCCTGGTGCAGCCAGAAGCGCTTCACGTCGCTGACGTTGAGCTGGTTCTCTTCCAGATGCGCACCGATCAGTTCGGCCACCATCGGGCAGACTTCCTTGAACACCTTGCGGCCTTCCTGGACAAACAGTTTGTCCTTGGCGCCGATGCCTTCTTCCGCCGCGCGGTTGAGGAAGCCGAAGTTATTGCGGATGTTGTTGGAGAACTTGGTCAGCAGTTTGGTGCTGACAATGTCGAACTGGTACTTGGAGGTGGCCTGGTCGGCGCGTTCGATGATGACCGCGGTGGCGGCATCGCCGAAGATGAAATGGCTGTCACGGTCGCGGAAGTTCAGGTGACCGGTGCAGACTTCCGGGTTGACCATCAGGATCGCCCGGGCCTGGCCCAGCTGGATGCTGTTGGCGGCGGTCTGGATGCCGAAGGTCGCCGAAGAACAGGCCACGTTCATGTCGAAACCGAAACCCTGGATGCCCAGCGCTTCCTGCACTTCAATGGCAATGGCCGGATAGGCGCGTTGCAGATTGGAGCAGGCGACGATCACGCCATCGATGTCCGCTGCGGTCTTGCCCGCGCGTTGCAAGGCTTGCTCGGCCGCGCCGATGGCCATCTGGCAAAGCACCGACCATTCGTCGTTGGTACGCTCCGGCAGGCGTGGCGCCATGCGTTGCGGGTCGAGGATGCCGTCCTTGTCCATGACAAAGCGGCTCTTGATGCCAGAGGCTTTTTCGATAAACGCTGCGCTGGACTCGGTCAACGCCTCGACTTCACCACGCGCGATGGCGTCGGCATTATCGGCGTTGAATTGCGCCACATAGGTATTGAAAGACTGCACCAGCTCTTCGTTGGAGATGCTGTTGGCCGGAGTGTAAAGGCCGGTGCCGCTGATGACGACATTATGCATGGTCGTGTCTCTAATCTGTTCAGGCAGAAAGCATTGGTACCGACGTACCAATACACAAAGGGTCTATTCCCATCCTGGGGACGCAAACCTGGCATCGCTTTATTCCGTCGCGCGACCGGGCGAAGGCTCTAGTCCGCGAAACCGGCGTTTATGGTCGCGAAGTTTGCCATAAACCTTGGGTTTTGGCGCCTTTTGCGAGAGCAACGCAGTACTTGTAGGAGCGAGCTTGCTCGCGATGGTCTAAAGAACGCCGTGGCGTGTCAGGCACTCAGCGTTATTGTTGACGACCATCGCGAGCAAGCTCGCTCCTACAGGGGGCATGTCAAGGTTCGACCTGGCTCCACTGCTTGCTCAGGCGCTTATCGGAAATCGGCACCTTGGTCCCCAGTTGTTGGGCGAACAGCGAAACCCGGTATTCCTCCAGCCACCAGCGATACAGCTCCAGCTGCGGATCGCGCTTGCCTTCCTGGGCGTGTTTGTTGGCGCGGGTCTGGTATTGGGTCCAGAGATTGGACAATTCGCCACTCCAGACCCGGTCCTTCTGCACCTGGGCACCCAGTTTTTCGAAACGCTGCTCGATGGCCTTGAGGTAACGCGGCAATTCCTTGAGCCATTGCATCGGTGTTTCACGGACAAACCCCGGATACACCAGTTGGCTGAGCTGCTGCTTGATGTCGTTCAAAGCCACGGCTTGCGCCAGGTCGATCTTGCCCTTGAAGCGTTTTTGCAGGCCGTGCCAGAGCTTGAGGATTTCCAAGGTCAACTTCGCCAAACGTTCGGCATGTTCGGTCCAGGCGCCGCGCTTGCGCTCGGCCAGCGACGCCAGCCCGGCACCATCGCGGGGCAACGGGTCTTCGCCATCGAGAATGCAGCTGTCGAGGCTGGCCAGCAGAATGTCTTCCACCAGCGCGTCGACGCGCCCCATGTCGCGGTACAGCAGGCCCAGTTCGGTCAGGCCCGGTAGCTTGCCACGCAGGAACTTCGCCGGCTCCGCCAGCTGTTGCATCAGCAAGCGTTGCAACGCGCGGCGATGCTGGAATTCGGCTTCGGCCGGCGTCGAGAAACGGCCTTCCTTGACGGTGCCGCCCTCCTCCACCAGCGCCGGGTACACCGTCATCGACAGCCCGGCGATCTTCTGCTGGGTTTTCTCGGCCACGGCGGCAAACACTTTCGGCTCCACCGGTTGCTGGCTTTTCGCGGTTTGCGGCACGGCCAGCGCGGCTTGGCTGGCTTCGGCGAAACGCGCGGTGAGTTCGGCGAGGTCACGGCCTTCTCCGAGGAACTTGCCCTGCGCATCGACGATTTCCAGGTTCATGCGCAGATGGTTTTCCACCTGCTGCGCCGCTTCGGCCCAGGCTTCGTCGCTAACCCGGGCGCCGGTCATGCGCAACAGTTCGCGACCCAATGCCTGGGGCAACGAACCTTCGGCGAAGGTCATGCGTTGCAAGGCGGCTTTGACGAAGTCCGGTACCGGCACAAAATTCTTGCGCAAGGCCTTGGGCAGGTTGCGTACCAGGGCAATGCACTTGGCCTCGATCACGCCGGGCACCAGCCACTCCAGACGCTCCGGCGGCAGCATCGGCAACAGCGGCGCCGGCACGCGCAGGGTCACGCCGTCACGCGGGTGGTTCGGCTCGAAGTGGTAGCTGAGCGCCAATTCCAGATCACCGATGTGCAGGGTGTCCGGGTAATGCTGGGCGGTGACTTCACTGGCTTCGCGAGCCAGTACGTCTTCTTCGCGCATGATCAGCAGCTGCGGGTTCTTCTGGCTGTTGACCCGATACCAGCTGTCGAAGGTCGCGGTCTGGTGAATCTCCGCCGGCAGCCGCGCATCGTAGAAAGCGAACAGGGTTTCTTCGTCGGCGAGAATGTCGCGGCGGCGGGCCTTGGCCTCCAGCTCGTCGAGCTGTTCCAGCAGTTGCTTGTTGGCGGTCAGGCATTTGGCTTTCGACTGAATTTCGCCACGCACCAGCGCTTCGCGGATAAACAGTTCACGGGACACCACCGGGTCCACCGGGCCGTAGTGCACTGGCCGGCGACCGACCACGATCAGCCCGAACAGGGTGATCTGCTCGAAGGCCACGACCTGGCCGCGCTTCTTCTCCCAATGGGGTTCGAAGTGGTTTTTCTTGATCAGATGCCCGGCCAGCGGCTCGATCCAGTCGGCGTCGATCTTGGCCACCATGCGCGCGTAGAGCTTGGTGGTTTCCACCAGTTCGGCGGTCATCAACCATTGCGGGCGTTTCTTGCCGATCCCCGACGAGGGGTGAATCCAGAAGCGCCGCTGGCGTGCGCCGAGGTAGTCGCCGTCTTCGGTTTTCTGGCCGATCTGGCTGAGCAGGCCCACCAGCACCGCCTTGTGCAATTTCGGGTAATCCGCCGGTTCTTTGTTGAGGCTCAACTGCATGTCACGGCAAATCAGGCTCAACTGGCGATGGGAATCACGCCACTCGCGCAGGCGCAGGTAATTGAGGAAGTTCTTGCGGCACCAGTTGCGCAGCGGACTCGCGGTCAGCGCCTGGCGCTGCTCCTCGAATCCGCGCCACAGATTGACCAGCCCGGCGAAGTCCGAATCGGCATCTTTCCATTGCGCGTGGGCCTGATCCGCCGCTTGCTGACGCTCCGGCGGACGCTCACGCGGGTCCTGGATCGACATGGCGCTGGCGACGATCAGCACTTCCTGCAAGCTGCCCAGCTTCGCCGCTTCCAGCAACATGCGGCCCATGCGCGGGTCCACCGGCAGCCGCGCCAGTTGGCGACCGAGCGGGGTCAGCTGGCTGTTGCGGTCCACCGCCGAGAGTTCTTGCAGCAGGTTGAAACCGTCGCTGATGGCCTTGCCATCCGGCGGCTCGATGAACGGGAACGCAGTGATCTCGCCGAGGCGCAGGTGCAGCATCTGCAAAATAACGGCTGCAAGGTTGGTTCGCAGAATTTCCGGATCGGTAAACTCCGGGCGCCCGAGGAAATCTTCTTCACTGTACAGGCGCACGCAAATACCCGGCTCGACCCGCCCGCAACGGCCCTTGCGCTGGTTGGCGCTGGCCTGGGAAATCGCTTCGATGGGCAGGCGCTGGACCTTGGCGCGGTAGCTGTAGCGGCTGATGCGCGCGGTACCGCTGTCGATCACGTAGCGGATGCCCGGCACGGTCAGCGAGGTTTCCGCGACGTTGGTCGCCAGGACCACGCGACGCCCCGGGTGCGACTGGAAAATCCGCTGCTGCTCGGCCGGCGACAGGCGCGCGTACAACGGCAGGATCTCGGTGTGCTTGAGCTGGGCCTTGCGCAGCATGTCGGCGGCGTCGCGAATCTCGCGCTCGCCGGGCAGAAACACCAGCACGTCACCGGGGCTGCGGCGTTCGCTGCGTTCGTACGCGGCGATTTCATCGAGGGTGGCGAGAATTGCCTGATCCACGGTCAGGTCGTCCTCGACGCGGTTGCCCTCTTCGTCCTGCTCCAGGGTCAGCGGTCGATACCAGGTGTCCACCGGGAAGGTGCGGCCGGAGACTTCGACAATTGGCGCGTCATCGAAATGCTTGGAAAAGCGCTCCAGGTCGATGGTCGCCGAGGTGATGATGACTTTCAGGTCGGGACGACGCGGCAGCAAGGTTTTCAGGTAACCGAGCAGGAAATCGATGTTGAGGCTGCGTTCATGGGCTTCGTCGACGATGATCGTGTCGTAGCGTTCCAAATAGCGGTCGTTCTGGGTTTCCGCCAGCAGGATGCCGTCGGTCATCAGTTTGATCAGCGTGTTGGAATCGCTCTGGTCCTCAAAGCGCACCTGATAACCGACCAGCGCGCCCAGCGGCGTGCCCAGTTCTTCGGCGACCCGGCTGGCGACGCTGCGTGCCGCGATCCGCCGTGGCTGGGTATGGCCGATCAAGCCATGCTGGCCGCGACCGATTTCCAGGCAGATCTTCGGTAACTGGGTGGTTTTACCCGAGCCGGTCTCGCCGGCGATGATCAGCACTTGGTGCTTTTCCAGCGCCTTCTTGATTTCGTCGCGCTTGGCGGCGATCGGCAGGCTGTCGTCATAACGAATCACCGGCAGGCTGGCCTTGCGTGCCAGCGCCTGATCACAGGACGCCTGCATGCGCGCTACCCATTGGGCCAGCTTGGCCTCGTCAGGTTTCTTGCGCAGCTCAAGCAACTGCCGCCGCAGCCGGTGGCGGTCGGCGAGCATAGCGTGATCGAGGTTTTTCAGCAGTTTGTCGATGGAGGGCGATTCGTCGGTCATCGGGTACGCAATTCAGTCGTCTAGTGGCGCAGGCGGGCGATTGTCGCAGAAAAGCAGCCTCAAGCTACAAGATGAACGCAGCTTTATCTTGTAGCTTGAAGCTTGTGGCTTACAGCTGCTTCCTCCGATACGGAAATACATCAATCACCTTCCCCGCCCGAATCGCCTCCTGCAACCCCTTCCAGTAATCGGCGTTGTACAACTCGCCGTGCAGTTGATCGAACAACTTGCGCTGCCCGGAGTCAGCGAACAGGAACGGCGGAAACTCCTCCGGGAACACGTCCAGCGGCCCGATGGAGTACCAGGGTTCGGAAGCCATTTCATCTTCGGGTGTGCGCGGTGCCGGGATGTGACGGAAGTTGGCTTCGGTGAGGAAGCAGATCTCGTCGTAGTCGTAGAACACCACGCGACCGTGACGGGTGACGCCAAAGTTTTTCAGCAACATGTCCCCGGGAAAGATGTTCGCCGCCGCCAGTTGTTTGATCGCCAGACCGTAATCTTCCAGCGCCTCGCGCACCTGTGCCTCGCTGGCGTTTTCCAGGTACAGGTTCAGCGGTGTCATCCGCCGTTCGGTCCAGCAGTGACGGATCAGCACCGTGTCACCTTCGACCGATACCGTGGACGGAGCGACTTCCAGCAACTCCTCCAGGCACGCCGGATCAAACTTGCTCAGCGGGAACCGGAAATCGGCGAACTCCTGGGTATCGGCCATGCGCCCGACGCGGTCAACGCTTTTCACCAGGCGGTACTTCTCGATCACCGTGGCGCGGTCGACGTTTTTCGATGGCGAGAAACGGTCCTTGATGATCTTGAATACGGTGTTGAACCCCGGCAGGGTAAACACGCTCATCACCATACCGCGCACGCCCGGGGCCATGATGAACTGGTCGTCGGTGTTGGCCAGGTGATTGATCAGCGCCCGGTAGAACTCGGACTTGCCGTGTTTATAGAAACCGATCGAGGTGTACAGCTCGGCGATGTGCTTGCCCGGCAGGATGCGCTTGAGAAAGCCGATGAACTCCGCCGGCACCGGCACATCCACCATGAAGTACGAACGAGTGAACGAGAAGATGATCGACACATCGGCTTCGTCGGTGATCAGCGCATCGATCTGGATGCCGCGCCCCTCAAGGTGCAGCAGCGGAATCGCCAGTGGCCATTGCTCATCGGCGGTGTAGATGCGTCCCACCAGGTACGCACCCTTGTTGCGGTAGAGTACCGAGGAAAACAGCTCGACACTCAGCTCCGGGTCCTTGCACACCCAGTCCGGCAGGTTTTCGCGCAATTGCGCTTCAAGACGGCGCAGGTCGCCTGGCAGGTCGGCGTATTCCTCGCTGAAGCGGTAATCGGCAAAGATGCTCGCCAGCATGCCCGACAACTGGCCCTGGGGTTTATAGGTACGGGTTTGCGCGGCCCGCGCCCGACGCAGGCTCGGCCGGGTGGTGTGGATGAACATGCAGCCGTCGCTGATCAAGTCATGGCTGAACAGCCCGCAGAAAATCGAGTTGTACCAGGTCTCCGACAACTCATCGTCGAAGCGCAGGTCGATCAGGCTGATGTAGGCGCTTTTGACCAGCGGCCAGCAGCTGACGTCCAGCGTGTCGGTGTCGAAAGCGATGCGCAGCCGGTCGACCGTTTCGCTGACTTTCTCTTCGTAGAGGTTGATCCGCGCCGCCGAGGCGACTTGTGTCTCCTGCCACTGGGCCTGCTCGAAGCGCGCCCGGGCGCCGTCGGTGATCTGCCGGAAGTGCTCGCGGTAATCGTCAAAGCCATCGAGGATCAATCGGGCGATGTCGGCGGCTGGCCAATGCTGCGGCATGGTGAGACCTCTGCGGGAATTCGTGAGCCCTGAGCTTAGCCAGTGAAGCGGGTGCAGGAGAAGTGTAATTTTCCAGCGCGAATTGAATGCCTGTTTTCCGGTTGCCAGACGTAAGGCGCTCGGCAACACTCTCGTCCCGATCAAGCAAGGAGAGCACCGTGAACCCCGTCGATCTATTCCGATTACTGTCGCTGGCGGCCATTTGGGGTGCGAGTTTTCTGTTCATGCGCATCATCGCCCCGGTGATTGGCACGATTCCCACCGCGTTTTTCCGCGTATCGATCGCCGCCGTCGGGCTGCTGGTGATTCTCGGGTTGATGCGTATCAGCTGGGATTTCAAGGGCAAGCTGAAAACAGTGATGCTACTTGGGGTGATCAACTCCGGCATTCCCGCGACCCTGTATTCGGTGGCCGCGCAAGTGCTGCCCGCCGGTTACTCGGCGATTTTCAACGCCACCACGCCACTGATGGGCGTGCTGATCGGTGGCCTGTTCTTCCATGAGCGGCTCACCGGCGCCAAGCTCGGCGGCGTGTTTTTGGGGTTGTTCGGCGTTGGCGTCCTGACACGCGCCGGCCCCGTGGCGTTCGACATGGAATTGCTGCTGGGCGCCATCGCCTGCCTGCTCGCCACCACCTGCTACGGCTTCGCCGGCTTCCTCGCCCGCCGCTGGCTCGATCAGGCCGGTGGGCTCGACAGTCGTCTATCGGCGCTGGGCAGCATGCTGGGGGCGACCCTGTTCGTATTGCCGCTGTTCGGCTACAGCGTGATCAGCCAACCGCCCGTCAGCTGGGGTGGCTGGAACGTCTGGTTGTCGTTGTTGGGGTTGGGACTGGGATGCACGGCGTTTGCGTACATCATTTACTTCCGCTTGTTGAGCTCGGTCGGCCCGGTGAAGTCGATGACCACAACCTTCCTGATCCCGCCGTTCGGGGTGTTGTGGGGGGCGTTGTTTCTGGATGAGCCACTGTCGATGGCGCATATCTATGGCGGGGTGTTGATTGCGGCGGCGTTGTGGTTGGTGTTGAAGCCGGCGGTGAAGAAATCTGTTGAGGTGACTACCAGATAGCTCTGCGGTCCCACTGATGACGCCTTCGCGAGCAAGCCCGCTCCCACATTTTTCCGCGTTCTCCTTGTGGAATGCGATCAATTGTGGGAGCGGGCTTGCCCGCGATGGCGTCGGCTCAGACACTACAAGGCTGAATCACTGACCTCCCCATCCACCAACCGCCGAATCCCCAGCGGATTAGCGTTTTGCAACGCCTCAGGCAACAACGCATCCGGATAATTCTGGAAGCACACCGGCCGCAAGAAGCGGTCGATGGCCAGGGTGCCGACCGACGTGCCCCGCGAATCGGACGTCGCCGGATACGGCCCGCCATGCACCATCGCGTCACACACCTCGACCCCGGTCGGATAACCGTTGAGCAGAATCCGCCCGACCTTCTCTTGCAGCAACTCCGCCAGCCAGCGGTACTCCAGCAATTCGTCCGCCTCGCCGATCAGCGTCGCCGTCAGTTGCCCGCGCAGGCCGTGCAGCGCTGCGGCCAACTGTGCGCGGTCCTCGACTTCGATGACGATAGTGGTCGGCCCGAAGACTTCTTCCTGAAGCAATTCATCGCCCTTGAGCAGCAGGCTGACATCAGCCTTGAACACCTGTGGTTGCGCCTGATTGCCCTGTTGCGGCTTGCCCGCCAGGTGCGTCACTCCCGGATGTTCGTGCAGTTCGCCCAGGCCTCGGCTGTAGCTGGCCAGTGCGCCGGTGTTGAGCATGGTTTGCGCCGGTTGCTGGTTCATGCTGGCGCAAAAGGTTTGCAGAAATGTGCTGAACTGCGGCGAGCGCAGGCCGATGACCAAACCGGGGTTGGTGCAGAACTGACCGCAACCCAGCGTTACCGAACCGGCCAGTTGCGCAGCGATCTGCTCGCCGCGTACCGCCAGCGCTTCGGGCAGCAGGAACACCGGGTTGATGCTCGACATCTCCGCGAACACCGGAATCGGCTGAGGCCGGGTCGCCGCCATGTGGCTCAGGGCGTTGCCGCCCTTGAGCGATCCAGTGAAGCCCACCGCCTGAATCGCCGGATGCTTGACCAGCCACTCACCGACACCAGCCCCATAGATCATGTTGAATACACCGGCCGGCATCTCGGTGCGCTCGGCGGCGCGGATGATCGCGTCCGCCACCCATTCGGCCGTTGCCATGTGCCCGCTGTGGGCCTTGAACACCACTGGGCAACCGGCGGCCAGCGCCGAGGCGGTATCGCCACCGGCGGTGGAAAATGCCAGCGGAAAGTTACTGGCGCCGAACACGGCGACAGGTCCCAGCGCGATACGGTACTGGCGCAGGTCCGGGCGAGGCAGCGGTTGGCGGTCGGGCAAGGCGCGGTCGATCCGTGCGCCGTAGAAATCCCCGCGACGCAGGACTGTGGCGAACAGGCGCAGCTGGCCACTGGTGCGTGCCCGCTCACCTTGAATTCTCCCCGTTGGCAATGCGGTTTCACGGCATACGGTGGCGACGAAATCATCGCCCAGGGCATCGATTTCGTCAGCGATGGCGTCGAGGAACGTTGCACGTTTCTCGGCGCTCAAGTTGCGGTAAATCGGATACGCCGTTGCGGCGGCTTTGGCAGCGGCGTCCACTTCGGCTTCCGAGGCCTGGAAGAAACGGCCCGGCAAGGGTTCGCCCGTGGTGGCGTCGAGGCTTTGCAATTGCGACGTACCGTTGACGCTGCGACGCCCACCGATGTAGTTGTGTCCAAGTACCAATGTCATGGGACGTTCCTTTTGAAGATTTAAAGCGCGCGCACCTGGCCGATTGGCAGCGGCTGGGCGCTTTCACCGATGCCGTTGACCAGCGGCGCACCGAACTCATCGAGGCTGATCTGGAAGCGATCCCCTGGCTGGGTTCTCACACCATCGGCAAACGACAGCGTGGCGGTGCCGAAGTAATGCACGTGGACATCGCCGGGGCGCAGAAACTGCGCGTACTTGAAGTGATGAAATTCCAGATTGGCGAGGCTGTGGCACATGTTGTCTTCG
Organism: Pseudomonas sp. G(2018); assembly: GCF_005502415.1. NCBI lineage: Bacteria > Pseudomonadati > Pseudomonadota > Gammaproteobacteria > Pseudomonadales > Pseudomonadaceae > Pseudomonas > Pseudomonas sp. G(2018). The sequence continues at coordinate 183,279 of NZ_SCOO01000004.1, forward strand.
CCGCTGAGAAATTCCTTTTCCCAGATCGTTTCACCGTTGCGCTTGATGCGGCTGGTGCCGACCAGATGCTTGGGCAACTCACCGACGCGCAGCTCCGGACCGAAGGAGCAGCAGCGCAGCTTCGAATGAGCGAGGTACAAGTAGTTACGCCGCTCCATGACGTGGTCGGAGAACTCGTTACCGAGCGCGTAACCGACACGGTACGGCTGGCCGTCGTCGCCGATCACATACAGGCCGGTCAGTTCCGGTTCTTCACCGGCGTCCTCGGCGAACGGTGGCACGGGGAAGTCCGCGCCAGGACGCACGACAATGCTGCCATCGCCCTTGTAGAACCACTCTGGTTGCGCACCGACCTGCCCGTCCGCCGGCTTGCCCCCCTCCAGCCCCCACTTGAACATGCGCATGGTGTCGGTCATGCCGGCTTCGACCTCCCCCTCGTGCTGATGCATTTTGTCCCGGGCCGAGGCACTGCCCAGGTGAGTCAGGCCGGTGCCGCTGATCAGGCAATGGGCCGGGTCTTCATGGTCCAGCGGCGGCAGGACCTGGCGCTGCAGCAACAGCTGCGCGTAATCCGGGCCTGGCTCGGTGCCGCGCAGGGCGATTTCTTCCTGCAGGCTGCGTTGGGCACGGATCGCCGAAAGTGCCAATTCTCGGGTGCTTTGGGTGCTGTTGAGCACCTGAACCTGTGAGCCTTCGACGACGCCAACCTGGCGTTCACCGGCGGTGTTTTCAAATTGAATCAGGCGCATGTCGGCCCTCCGAAAAGTCGTGGATTGTGGCGAGGGGTCACTCGATGATGTTGAAGTCGCTCAGGTACTCATCGGAGATTTCCAGGCCCAGGCCCGGCTTGTTGTCGTCCAGCTGGATGTAGCCGTTGACCGGTTGCGGTTCGCCCTTGAACACGTAATAGAAGAGTTCGTTGCCGACCTCGACGTCGAACACCGGGAAGAACTCGGCCATCGGCGAGGCGGTGGTGGACATGGTCAGGTGGTAGTTGTGCATCTGCCCGGCGTGGGGGATCACCGGCACCGACCAGGCTTCGGCCATGGCGTTGATCTTGCGCGCGGCAGTGATGCCGCCGACGCGGTTGGTGTCGTACTGGATGACGTCGACGGCGCGGCGTTCCAGTAGATCCTTGAAGCCGTAGGAAGTGAATTCGTGCTCACCGCCGGAGATCGGCATGACCCCCATTTTTTTCAGCTCGATGTAACCCTCGATGTCATCGGCGATCACCGGTTCTTCGAGCCAGCGCGGTTCGAACTCGGCGAGTTTTGGCAACATGCGCCGCGCATATTCGAGGGTCCAGCCCATGTAGCACTCGAGCATGATGTCGACGTCGGGACCCGCCAGTTCACGCAGGGCGCGCACTTGTTCGATGTTGCGCCGCATGCCCGCCGGACCGTCTTTCGGACCGTAGCCGAAGCGCATTTTCAGCGCGGTGAAACCCTGGCTCAGATAGCCCTGGGCTTCTTCAAGAAACAGGTCGAGGTTGTCATTGGCGTAGAGCTTCGAAGCGTAGGTCCAGATCTTTTCCTTGGTGCGCCCGCCGAGCAGTTTGAACACCGGCTTGTTCACCGCTTTGCCCATGATGTCCCAGATCGCGATATCGATGGCCGAGATCGCCGCCATGCCGATGCCTTTGCGGCCCCAGGCGTGGCTTTGGCGGTACATTTTCTGCCAGATGTATTCGTTGTCGAAGGGGTCTTCGCCAATGGCGATGGGTGCCAGGTAAGTGTCGATGATTTCCTTGGCCACACGCGGCGCCAGCGCGCAGTTACCGATGCCGACGAGGCCGTTGTCGGTCTCCACTTCCACCACCAGCCAACCGTGAAAACGGAACGAGCCCATGGCGTCGCCGCGCTCGAACAAAATGTCACTGGCGTTGGTGCAGAAGTGCGCTTGAGGTGGGACGACTTTACCTTTCCACTCGAAAACGCGGGTACGGATTGCTTTGATTTTCATGGATACAGATTCCTTGCGCGGCTGGCTTCTTGTAGTTGTTGGGGATTTGATGGAGCGACTTTAGCCAGCGCTCGGGAGTGGCGGATAATCACTTATGCGTATCCGGCGATAACCTGGGGTGATACCTATTTCCGGTTATCAGGTAGATAGGGTTATCAGCCGCAGCGCAAAAAAATGTGGGAGCGGGCTTGCCCGCGATAGCGATCTGACAGTCACGTTCAAGGTGTCTGTACTGCCGCCATCGCGGGCAAGCCCGCTCCCACAGGGGATTTATGCAGTTTTAGAAATCGGGATCAGTCGCTGTTGCCACCCATCCGGCAGGCGATCTCGAATGCCTGGCGCGTCGCGCCGACGTTGGCTTTGCCCTGCCCCGCGATGTCGAACGCGGTGCCGTGGGCCGGGGTGGTGATCGGGATCGGCAGGCCGCCCTGCACGGTCACACCGCGGGAGAAGCCCATCAACTTGATCGCGATCTGGCCCTGGTCGTGGTACATCGTGACCACCGCATCGAAGGCGCTGGCATCACCCTGGACCTTGAGGAAAATAGTGTCCCCCGGATACGGCCCTTGCGCCGCGATACCCAACGCCTGGGCCGAGCGCACCGCCGGGCCGATGATGTCCAATTCTTCGCGGCCGAATGAACCATTGTCGCCGTTGTGCGGATTCAGGCCGCAGACACCGATGCGCGGTTTTTCCAAACCGTTGCGCTTGAGTGCGGTGTCGATCAGTTGAATCGCTTCCACCACGCGCTTTTCATTCAGCAGACCTGAAACATCGGCCAGCGCCACATGGGACGTCACCCGTGAAGTCCAGAGGTTGTCGAGCACGTTGAACTCGCAGAACGGCCCGTGGAAATCCAGCAGCTCGGCGAACCAGTGCAACTCGTCGCTGTGGGCCATGCCGGCCATGTGCAGCGAGGTTTTGTTCAGTGGCCCGAACAGCACCGCATCGGTGATCCCGGCCTCGGTCAGGCGCAGGGCTTTTTCCAGCGTGTCGAGGCTGTAACGACCGCCGATCACGCTGGCTTGGCTGCGCGGGAATTCACCGATCGTATCGCCACGGAATTCATAGAACAGCGGCGTGTCGTCGACGAACGACAGCTGGTCCAGCGACTCCACGCGGCGATAGGGAAACTCTGTCCCTGCGATGCGCATGCCACGACGCATTTCCGCCTCGTCGGCAATCAGGATGACATGGGCCTGGCTGCGCACTTCAGGCTCGCCGAGCAAGCGTGCGATCAGTTCCGGGCCAATGCCCGCCGGGTCCCCCAGGACCATGGCGATGGTGGTTTTTTTCATGCTTCACTCCTCAAGGGTTCAGTCCACGCCCGGTCGATGGCGCAAGGTTCGCAGCGATAAACCCGCTGCGCGTTGCTGTAGAACAGTCGCTCCTGATCGGCCACTGGCAGATCGGCGACGATGGATTTGAAACCGCTGTAGATGTCGTCGAACGAGCCGCACAGGCTGTCCACGGGAAAATTGCTGGCGAACATTGCCCGCCGGGTACCGAACATCGCGATGATCTCGCGCACGATCCAGGCGTTGTCAATGGCGCGCCATCCCCGGCCCGCCTGACCCAGGCCGGAAATCTTCACCTGCACGTTCGGCCACTCGGCCAACCGCGCCATCGCAACCCGCCACCCCGCCAGGCCTTCAGCGCTGCGGTCGTTGGGTAATCCGGCGTGGTTGAGAATCAGGGTGATGCCGGGAAAGTCCCGGGCCAACCGTTCAGCTTCGGGCAGGTTCCACCACGGAGTCTGCAAATCGAAATGCAGCCCCAATCCTTCCAGCGCGGCGTAACTGCGCCGCCAGCGTTCGTCACTCATCAGGCTTCGCACACGACCGAACTGCTCGGGTGACGTCGCGCCACCGGGTTTGTGCCGCACGCTGCGCACACACTTGTAACTGGCCTGTTCGGTCAGCACCGCGATGGCGTCCGGATGGTCCAGCCAGGCTTGGGCGACGATTGCATTCGGCACACCGTAGCGGGCGGCCAGTTGCTCGATGAAACGGGTTTCGCCAATCGGGTCTTGCGGGTTCCATTCGGTCTCGACGTACACCGTTTGCACCACCCGATGTTCACCGGCGTCGGCGAAGTAATCCTCGGGAAAATAGCGCCGCTTGATCGCGCTGTAATCGCCATAACGAAACGGAATGTTCGCCTGTGGCGCGAGCCACGGATGATCGTTGATGGTTGGATCCCAGAAGTGATGATGGGCGTCGATGATCGGGCCACTCCAGCGCTTATCCATGGCGTACCTCGTCGAGACTGATGAACAACGTTGCGAAGACAAACACCGCCGAACACGCCGCAAAGAATCCGAGTACCGGGGCAAATCCGCCGGTCACCTACAGAATCACGCCCACCAGAATCGGCACCGCGATACCGCCCGTACTGCCGGCCATGTTCATCACACCGCCGATTAAACCAACCCGCGCCGGAGCGGCCAGTAACGCCGGGAAGCTCCAGTAGAGACTGCCCCACATCAGGAAGAAAGCGGTCATGGCCAACAGCGCCACAGCGGCAAAAGGGTTGCTCAGGGTCGGCAACAGCAGGAACGCGCCGAGGGCCACCAGGCCGGAGAACGCCAGCAGGCTCTTGACTGCCACCCCGCGACTGACGCCCCTGCGGATCAAGCCATCGCACAGAAAACCACCGGTCAACGAACCCAACGCGCCGCAAACGAAAATCACGAACGTTGCCGCACCGATGCCCTTGATATCAAAGCCTCGGGCCTGGGACAGATAACTCGGTCCCCAGGTCAGCAGACCGAAGTACACCATGGCCCAACTGGCCCGGCCGATCAGCAAACCGCTCAGGGAACGGGCGGCGATGCCCAAACCTTTTACCGGCACACGGGCGGCTTCGGCAGCCGCAGTGGCGCGTCCGGCGTTGATCTTCTCCAGTTCCTGGACATTGACCTGCGGGTGGCTGGCCGGGTCATCGCGCAGATAACGCCGCGCCAGCCAGGCCAGTACCAGTGTCGCGACACCGGCGATCACGAACGCCAGACGCCAGGAATCCAGCGAAGCAATCAGGTAGGCGATGATCAGCCCGCCGAGGGCCACACCCAGTGGACTGCCGCTGTCCATCAGCACCGCGCCGCGGCTACGTTCGCTGGGCGCCAGCCAGAGGGAAATCAGCTTGCCGCCGGACGGGAACAACGGAGCCTCCGAAGCCCCCAGCGCCACTCGAGCGAACAGCAAAGACAAACCACCGGTAGCAAACGCCGCCAACACCTGGAACGTGCCCCACAGCCCGGTGGACCAACTGATCACCCGATGCGGTCCGAAACGATCGATCAGCCAGCCACCAGGAATCTGCAACAGGGCATAGGCCCAGAAAAAGCTGCTGAGGATCAGGCCCTGGGTGCTGGGCGACAGGGAAAATTCTTGGGCAATGGTCGGCATCGCGATGGACAGCGAGACCCGATCGATCAGGTTGACCATGGTCAGGGCGAAGATGATCGCGAAGATCCGCCAGCGCACATTGCTGGCCTTGACGGTGGAGGCCTGCGCTGTTGCCGCCGCTGCGGGCGAAGCATCGGCGCCGGGCAGATGCAGGGAAGCACTGGGACGAGCCATGGTGCGTACCTCTTTATTATTTTTGTATGGGCCAAAGTTGCTTTTGTAGGAGCGAGCTTGCTCGCGATGGTCGTCAACGTTGACGCGGGTTGCTTGAATGCCCGCGGTGTCCTGACGCTTTTCGCGAGCAATCGAGCGTCGACCGGCTGCTCCTACAGGTGACATTGGTGAGCACTATCAAAGGCTCAGCGATAACCGTCTAATCAAAACTTGAAATATGGCGATAGCCTCGAGTTATGGCATACCGGACTTTCAATGAGCTTTCAGGGGACAGGTTCTGTTTCGACTTGTTGCAAATCCCGCTCTAGTCCGAAGCTTTGCGCCAATGCCGCGGCGTTTGCTTCGACGAGCTATAACCCCAGGCTATCGGTGTATGTATTGTTTTGACTAGACGCGACGACCCAGCCTTCCCACACTCGGCCCAGGCTTGCGGCTTTACCGCACAGACAAGCCGCCCATAACAATTACAAAAACACAAAACGAGGCCCTTCCATGCGAAATGCATTCGTCCGTCGCACATCCCGTCTGTTTCTTGGCTGCACGCTGATCGCCGCAGGCAGTCTTCCCGCACTCGCTCACGCTGCATGGCAACCTGACAAGAACGTCGAAATCGTCGTTGCCGGCGGCCCCGGTGGCGGTACCGACCAGCTCGGTCGCCTGATCCAGTCAATCATCACCACCCACAAACTGCTCGACGTCAACACCATCGTCCTCAACAAGGGCGGCGGCAATGGTGCCGAAGCCTTTCTCGACATGAAGATGAACAAAGGCGATGCCGAGAAGCTGGTGATTGGCACCAACAACATCTACCTGTTGCCGCTGGTGTCCAAGCTCGGCTACCAGTGGCAGGAATTGACGCCGATTGCCGCCGTGGCCGAGGATGACTTCATTCTCTGGAGCTACAAGGGTGCGCCATGGAAAGACGCCAGGGGTTTCTACGAAGCGGCAAAGGCCGATCCCTCGAAACTGCGCATGGGTGGCAGCCAGTCCAAGGATGTCGACCAGACCCTGACCTTGCTGCTGAACCAGACCAACAACAGCAAACTGGTGTACATCCCGTTCAAGAGCGGCAGTGAAGCCGCGACGCAACTGGCCGGCAAACACATCGCCGCCAACGTCAACAACCCCAGCGAAAGCATCAGCCAATGGCGCGGCGATCAGGTCGAGCCGCTGTGCGTGTTCAGCCAGGAGCGCATGAGCTACACCGAGAAAGTCGCCGGCGATAAGTCCTGGGCCGACGTGCCCACCTGCCATGAACAGGGCCTGGGCATCAATCAGTACCGCTTCCCGCGCACCGTGTTCATGCCCGGCGACATCAGCGCTGAACAGCGCGCGTTCTACGTGGAACTGATGCGCAAAGTCACCGAGACCCCTGAGTTCAAGGCCTACGTCAAGCAAAACGCTTTGGTGCCGACCTTCCTGGAAGGCGAACCCCTGACTGCCTACATCGAAAAAGACACCGCTCGCGTCACTCCGGTGTTCAAGGAAGCCGGCTGGCTGAAAAACTGAGTTGTTCACGGCCGTTCACCCGCGAACGGCCTTCACCTGCTGGAGGTGATTCATGTCCCATTCTTCGGATTCACCGGCGCTGGTCGGCACCCGCTGGGTTGAACTCGGCCTGACGCTGTTCACCACCCTGATTGGCGTGGTGGTGATGTTCGGCAGCATCGAACAAGGTATCGGCTGGGGTGATGCCGGCCCCGAGCCGGGTTACTTCCCCTTCTATATCGGCCTGCTGTTGAGTGCCGCAAGCGTCGCCAATGGCGTATTGACGCTGGTGCGCTGGCAAGCCCTGAGTGTTGCCTTTGTCAGTCGCAGTGCGTTCAAGCAAGTGTTGTCGGTGTTCGTGCCGATTGCGTTGTTCGTCGGTGCGATGCCAATCACTGGCATTTACCTCGCCTCGGCGGTGTTCATCGCCTGGTTCATGTGGCGTGACACCACCCGCGCCAAGCCCTATGGCAAATGGATGATCGCTGGCGTGTCCCTCGGCGCGGTACTCGCCAGTTACCTGATTTTTGCGCTGTGGTTCAAGGTCCCGCTGGATGCCGGCCCGATGGGCGACTGGATTGCCCTGGCCGGGAGAAACTTCAAATGAGCGAATTCGATTCCCTGCTGCAAGGCATGAACCTGATCCTGACTCCGGGCCACATCGGCCTGATGGTGGTCGGCGTGCTACTGGGCATTCTGGTCGGCGTGTTGCCCGGCCTCGGCGCCCCCAATGGCGTGGCTCTGTTGCTGCCTCTGACGTTCACCATGTCGCCGGTGTCGGCGATCATTTTGCTGTCGTGCATGTATTGGGGCGCGCTGTTCGGCGGTTCAATCACCTCGATCCTGTTCAACATTCCCGGCGAGCCCTCATCGGTGGCGACGACGTTCGACGGCTACCCGATGGCTCGTGAAGGTCGCGCCGCCGAAGCCCTCACCGCCGCATTCAGTTCGGCACTGATCGGCGCCCTGGCCGGTGTCTTGTTGCTGACCTTCCTGTCGACCCGGATTGCCGAGTTCGCCATGTCGTTCAGTTCGCCGGAGTTCTTCGCGGTGTACCTGTTGGCGTTCTGCACTTTCATCGGCATGAGCAAGAACCCGCCGCTGAAAACCGTCGTGGCGATGATGATCGGCTTCGCCATGGCGGCGGTCGGCATGGACACCGTCTCCGGCAACCTGCGCCTGACCTTCGACCAGCCGATACTGATGACCGGCATCAGTTTCGAAGTAGCGGTGATCGGTTTGTTCGGTATCGGCGAGATCCTCTGCACGGTAGAAGAAGGCCTGGTGTTCCGTGGCGAGCATGCGCGCATTACACCGATGGTGATTCTGCGTACCTGGGCCAAGTTGCCCCGCTATTGGTGGACCATTGTGCGCAGCACCCTGGTCGGTTGCTGGATGGGGATTACCCCTGGCGGTCCGACGGCGGCTTCATTCATGAGCTACAGCCTGGCACGGCGTTTCTCGAAGAAGCGCGACAACTTCGGCAAGGGCGAACTCGAAGGCGTGATCGCCCCGGAAACCGCCGACCACGCCGCCGGCACCAGCGCCCTGTTGCCGATGCTGACCCTGGGCATTCCCGGTTCAGCCACGGCGGCGGTGATGCTCGGTGGCCTGATGATCTGGGGCCTGCATCCCGGCCCGACGCTGTTCGTCGAACAGCATGATTTTGTCTGGGGCCTGATCGCCAGCATGTACCTGGGTAATGTGGTGAGCCTGATCGTGGTGTTGGCTACCGTGCCGTTGTTCGCCTCGATCCTGCGCATTCCGTTCTCGATCATCGCCCCGATCATCATCATGGTGTGCGCCATCGGTGCGTACTCGGTGCACAACTCGTTTTTCGACGTGGTGCTGATGCTCGGCTTCGGCGCGCTGGGGTATCTGTTCAAGAAGCTTGGCTACCCGATCGCCCCGCTGGTACTGGCCGCGGTACTCGGCGACAAGGCCGAAGATGCATTCCGCCAGTCGATGCTGTTCTCTGACGGACAATTGGGGATTTTCTGGTCCAACCCGTTGGTGGGCAGCCTGACCACGGCGGCACTGCTGATGCTGTTCTGGCCATTGATTTCCAAAGCGCTGCAAACCCTGATGGGCCTGCGAAAATCCCCTGTCGCCAAGCCAAAATCGGTGCTTTGACACAGCAATGCTGGCAACGCCTGACATTTGTTGTCAGGCTTGCCGCAGACCTTTCTGCGAGCGCGGCCCATGACCCGAATTCCTGTTGCCAATATGATCCACAGTCGACTGCGACTGCGCCAACTACGGCTGATGCTGGCGTTGCAGGAATTCGGATCGTTGCGCCGTGCCGCCGACCACATCGGCATGACTCAGCCGGCAGCCACCAAGATGCTGCATGAGGCTGAGGACCTGCTCGGCGTTGAACTCTTCGAGCGCCTGCCCCGGGGCATGCGTTCAACTCCGTTCGGGGAAACCGTCATCTACTACGCACGCATGGTCTTCGCTGAACTCAGCGGCATGCGCGAGGAGTTGGTGGCACTCGAATCCGGCAACCTTGGTCGGGTGGCGGTCGGTGCAATTCCGGCGCTGGCGTCGGGCCTTCTGACCCGCACCATCGCGACCTTGAAACAGAGCCATCCGCGGTTGTCCATGAGCATTCAGGTCGACACCAGTGACGTGCTGGTGCAGGCACTGTTGCAGGATCAACTGGACATCGTGTTGGGGCGGATTCCGGCCGGTGCCCGGGCCGAGGAATTACTGTTCGACAGCCTCGGCGAAGAAGCCTTGTGCGTGATTTGCGGCGCGCAAAACCCGCTGGCGCAAGAACAGCAACTGAGTTGGGCCGAGTTACAACATCAGACCTGGGTGCTGCAACAGCATCCCAGCCCGATGCGCGCGATCATCAATCAGGTGTTCCACAACGCACGGGTCGATATCCCCAGCAGCATCGTCGAAACCACCTCGATCATGACCTTGCTCTCATTGATCCAGCAGACCGACATGCTTGGCGTGACACCGGTGTCGGTGGTCGAGGATTATCCCGGCCGCGATTTGCTGGCCGTGTTGCCGATCAAGTTCGAAGCGCGATTGCCACCCTACGGGCTGATCACACGGCGTCACCGCATCCAATCGTCGGCGATGCAGGCGTTCATGAATTCGGTGCGGGCCGAGCATGTGCTGAGCAAATGAAAAAGGCCCGGAACAATGCTCCGGGCCTTCACAGGCTTACGCCGTTTTACGGAACACAAACACCAGACCGACGATGATCAACAGCATGCCCAGCATGCTCAACGTCGCCAAGCGATTACCGAAAAACAGGTAATCCATCACCGCCGTCACCGCCGGCACCAGGTAAAACAGGCTGGTGACATTCACCAGGTTGCCCCGGGCGATCAAACGGTACAGCAGCAAGGTCGCCAACACCGACACCACCAGCCCCATCCACAACACCGGCACGATAAAACCGCTGTTGTGCTCGAAGTGAAAGGGCTGGAACGGCACGAAGATCCCGCACAGCAACAAACCAGCCAGGTACTGCACCGGCAGCGTGCCGAGGGGATTGTCGGTGATGCGCTTCTGCATGATCGAACCGAACGTCATGCTCGCCAGCGCCAGCAAACCGAAAAGCATCCCGGCCAATGACATGCCGGCCAGACCGATACCCTGGAAAACCACCATGATCAACCCGGCCAACCCAAGCGCCAAGCCAAACAGGCGGCTGGCTGATCGCTGACGCTCCATGATCACCACCGTGAGAATGGGTTGCACCCCCATGATGGTCGCCATCACACCGGGTGTGACTTTCAGGTCCAGGGCCAGCAGATAAAAAATCTGATAAGCCCCCAGCAATACGATCCCGGTGGACATCGCGTAGAGCATCGGCCTTCCACCCTTGGGTAACTTCAGCTTGAGCAACGGCACCAGCAACAACAGACCGCACAAGGCAATGACAAAGCGCACCAGCAGAAAGGCAAAGGGCGCCGCATGGGCCAGCCCCCATTTGGAGAAGATCGCCCCGCTGCTCCACAGCAGGACGAACAGGCTCGTGGAAGCCGCCGCGAGCGCGGACTTTTGAGTAAGGACAAACATGAGTACCACCTGTAGTCAGGCAATAAAAAGCCAACTCAGCCGAGGCTGAAATTCAGTAGTTGTGTTCAGGTGGGCGCGGGGGGAACAGCAAAAAAGCTGATCAGCCCGAAACGCCAACGCCCGGCGGTGATACGACTGCGCACACCGGCGTGCTACTGACAGGTGGTGGGTAATGACTGATCTGCACAGGCTGCTGACTCCCGCACGGCACGACGCCAGCGTTGACCGCTGAATCGACTACCGCGTTGATCTGGGATGCAGGCATTGGGCTGATCTTTTGTAGAGGGATGAAAAAGTGGGTTCGGGAACTCACTGTGCGCCGACTATAACCAGCGCGAGACATGGATTGCAATGACTTGAACGGTTACCTGAGTTCGTATCATCCAAACAACCAATACCCCAATAACGTCAGCACGACTACCGCCAACACCGGACGCAGCACACGATACGCCTTGGGATTGCGCCGCTTCCACTGCTTGACCGCGCCACTGACTTTGTCACTGGAGTTCTTGCTCCATGCATAAACCTGATTGATCCCGCCCACCCGCTCGTCATCCAGGTTTTGCGGCGCGGTCGCACGGCCCAGAAAAGCACTGATCGAGCGGTTGATGCGGATCATAAAGCGGTTGCTCAGCGGTCGTTCGATGTCGCAAAACAGAATGACGCGCGTCTTGTCGGTTTCGTTCTTGACCCAATGCACATAGGTCTCATCGAACATCACGTCTTCGCCATCGCGCCAGGCATAAGCCTGACCGTCGACAAAGATGCGGCAATCGTCGGCGTTGGGTGTCGACAGGCCAAGGTGGTAACGCAGGGAACCGGCGAACGGATCGCGGTGCGGGTTGAGATGACTGCCGCCCGGCATCAGCGCGAACATGGCGCCTTTGACGTTGGGAATGCCGCTGAGCAATGCCACGGTTTTCGGGCACAAGAGTTCGGCTGACGGCAGCGGTTTGTCGTACCACTTGAGGTAGAAGCGCTTCCAGCCCTTCTTGAAAAACGAGCCGAAACCGGCATCGTTGTTCCTCTCGGCGGCGCGGATATAACCCTCGTCGAACAGGTGCATCGCTTCGTCGCGAATAACTTCCCAGTTGTCCTTAAGCACATTCAGCTCAGGGAACTTGCTGCGGTCCAGATAGGGTTTGGAAGGCACGCGGGAGAACAGGTACATCAATGCGTTATAGGGCGCGAACAGCGCAGAATGGTTGACGAATTGACGCAAGACCGGCAACCGCACCTTGCCGCGCAAATGCACATAAAGCGTACTGCCGAAGAACAGCAGCAACACTGACGCCTTCGCGGCAAAGGAAAGGGTCATCAACAACTCCTTGATAATTGACACTTTGCACAACGCCATTTACCCGACGTTGCAGCCGGCATGATAAACACTACCCACTTCGGGAATAACCCGCCTCTTCCAACATTCAGTGTTAAGGATTGTGCAATAAACCCTTCTTGACACAGGGCGGCTGAACGCCCGCTGAACTGCACCACGCTATTTGTTCAGAGACCGATGCGCGGTCCATCGCGGGTAATCCTTGCCCGCGATGACGTCTGAATGGGTGCCGCATATCCCAAGCGTTACTGCTGGTTCTCCTGCTCGGTAAACAAATCGCTGAACAGCATGCTCGACAAGTAACGCTCTCCAGAATCCGGCAGAACCACTACGATGGTCTTGCCCTGCATTTCCGGGGTCTCGGCCAATCGAACCGCCACCGCCATTGCCGCGCCGCAGGAAATACCGCACAGAATCCCTTCTTCCTGCATCAAACGCAGGGCCATGGCCTTCGATTCCTCATCGCTGACCAATTCCACCCGGTCGACCATCGACAGGTCCAGGTTCTTCGGCACAAAACCGGCACCGATACCTTGGATCTTGTGCGGGCTGGGCTTGATCTCTTCACCGGCCAAGGCCTGGGTGATCACCGGCGAAACGGCGGGCTCCACCGCCACCGAGATGATCGGTTTTCCCTGGGTATTCTTGATATACCGCGAAACGCCGGTGATGGTTCCGCCCGTTCCTACGCCTGACACCAACACATCAACGGCACCGTCGGTGTCGTTCCAGATCTCGGGCCCGGTGGTTTTTTCGTGGATGGCAGGGTTGGCCGGGTTATCGAACTGAGCCGGCATGAAGTATTTGGACGGATCGCCGGCAACGATTTCACCCGCCTTTTCGATGGCGCCCTTCATGCCCTTGGCCGGTTCAGTCAGCACCAATTCCGCACCCAGTGCCTTGAGTACCTTGCGTCGTTCGATGCTCATGGACGAAGGCATGGTCAGCATCAGTTTGTAACCCCGAGCGGCGGCCACGAAGGCCAGGCCGATGCCGGTATTACCGGAGGTCGGTTCGACGATGGTCATGCCAGGCTTGAGTTTTCCGGTGCTTTCCGCGTCCCAGATCATGTTCGCGCCGATCCGGCACTTGACCGAATAACCAGGGTTGCGCCCTTCGATCTTGGCCAGGATGGTCACACCGCGCGGCGCGATTCGGTTGATCTGCACCAGCGGCGTATTGCCGATGGAATGGGCGTTGTCTGCGAAAATACGACTCATGGCTGGGTCCTTGATACAGCATTTATTAAGCGCATCAAGGTATGCCTGTTGCCCGCGGGCGTCCAGTCAGGTCGAACGTCCGGTTATCAGCGCAGTCAATGGCTTTAGATCGCCAGAGATTTGCCACCATGAAACGTCTATACAGCTGGCCCCTGTGGACACTCTGCGGCCTCGCTGTGCTGCTGATAACCCTGCACTTCGCCCTGCCCTGGCTGGTGCGCGACTACCTCAACGATAAACTGGCGGACATGGGCGACTACCGGGGGCAGATTGCCGACGTGGACCTGGCCCTGTGGCGCGGTGCCTATAAAATCAACGGCCTGAAAATCGTCAAGGTCGACGGCAAGGTGCCAGTACCGTTCGTTAATGCACCGTTGATAGACCTTTCCGTCAGCTGGCGTTCCCTCTGGCACGACCACGCCGTGGTGGCCGAGGTGCTGTTCATCAATCCCGAAGTGAATTTCGTCGACGGCGGCGCCAACAAAAAGAACTCCCAGACTGGTGAGGGTACCGACTGGCGTGCGCAATTGGGAAAACTGCTGCCGATCACCTTGAACGAAGTGCGGATCGATGACGGCAAAATCAGCTTTCGCAACTTCAATTCCAAACCACCTGTGAACATGAACGCCACCAAGGTCGATGCCAGCATCTACAACCTGACCAACGTGGTCGACACCAAAGGCAAGCGCGACGCCCGTTTCGAAGGCAAGGCGCTGCTACTGGGGCATGCACCGCTGGAAACCACCGCGACGTTCGACCCGCTGAGTAATTTCGAAGACTTCGAGTTTCGTTTGCGGGTCAAGGACATCGAGCTCAAACGCATGAACGATTTCGCTTCGGCCTACGGCAAGTTCGACTTCAATGCCGGCCACGGCGACGTGGTAATCGAAGCGAAGGCCCAGAAAGCCAAATTGACCGGTTACATCAAACCGCTGCTGAGGGACGTCGACGTATTCAATTGGCAGCAGGACGTGGAAAACAAGGACAAAGGGATTTTCCGCTCCATTTGGGAAGCCATCGTCGGTGGCTCCGAAACCGTGCTGAAAAACCAGGGCAAGAACCAGTTTGCCACCCGTGTCGAACTGAGGGGCAACGTACACCGGCGAGATATCAGCGCGTTCGAGGCTTTTTTGAAGATTTTGCGTAATGGCTTCATCGAAGCATTCAACGCGCGCTATGAACGGCCGAAACCGGATGCCGGTTAACGTTTGCGGGTAACGGTGTAGCGGCCCGTTGCTTCGGCGGCTCGTGGCACCCGGGATTGCTGTTGCAAATAGTCCCAGCCCAGGCAAGCCAGGGCCAATGAACGCGGCACCGCTTCCCGACCGCTGCTGTAGCGGCTAATGCTGCGAGTACTGACCCCTAATGCTTCAGCGGCCTGATTGAGCGGCAATCCGGTGCGAGCGCGCCAGTCGATGAAAATTCGGGTGTTTTCGTCGGATGCGTTTTGCGCGAGTGCATCCAGATACAGAGTGTCGGCACCGATCTGGATATCCTGCGCAGGCCATTCCACCCACCATCCGTCATCGCCTAACACGGCACCGTCGAAGGCACTCCCCTGCAATGGTTGCAATCCCGGAAAAGCCTGCAGGTCATGGCTCAAATCGAGGGTCAGTCGTTGGCCGTCGATAAAGGTCAGCGCCAGGTGGTAATCCCCCAGCACCTGCACCGCCGACAGCCGTGGCCGCTTCATGGGTAACATCGTTTCCAATCCTCCAGCAATTGCGCCTGATGCGCACTGACCCAGGCCAGCGCTTCCTTGATAATCAGCGGCGGTGCCTTGCCCACCATGACCTCGACGGTTTCCAGGTTCAGCATGACGTCTACTCCGCCGCCGGTCAGATGGACGTGGGGCGGCGGATGGTCCTTTTCACGCAACTGAATGCGATACGTATCTCGAAATCGGTATTTAGTAGACATGTTTTGCAAGCTATCGCCAAAATGGCGATACATCAATACTGGCCAAGCGCCGAGACCGAGTCAAGATGTGACGCCCCATTCAGAGACTGAATAAGCCGTCTGCGTTCACAGTCGACCGGACACCGCGTTATAGTCGGGGCTGACCATTTATTGCGCACCGCCCTGCCTCGTTCAGGTCGGCGTCACCGTTCGAGGATTAGCAGATGAAGTTCGAAGGCACCCAGGCCTACGTCGCCACCGATGACCTGAAGCTGGCGGTCAACGCCGCCATCACCCTGGAGCGGCCGCTGCTGGTCAAGGGCGAACCGGGCACCGGCAAGACCATGCTCGCCGAGCAACTGGCCGAATCCTTTGGCGCCAAGCTGATCACCTGGCACATCAAGTCCACCACCAAGGCCCATCAAGGTCTTTACGAGTACGACGCCGTCAGCCGCCTGCGCGATTCGCAGCTGGGCACGGAAAAGGTCCACGACGTTCGTAATTACCTGAAAAAGGGCAAGCTCTGGGAGGCTTTCGAATCCGAAGAGCGGGTAATCCTGTTGATCGACGAAATCGACAAGGCCGACATCGAGTTCCCCAACGACCTGCTGCAAGAACTCGACAAGATGGAGTTCTACGTTTACGAGACCGACGAGACCATCAAGGCCAAGAAGCGTCCGATCATCATTATTACCTCCAACAACGAAAAAGAGCTGCCGGACGCCTTCCTGCGCCGTTGCTTCTTCCACTACATCGCGTTCCCGGATCGCGTCACGATGCAGCGGATCGTCGACGTGCACTACCCGGACATCAAGAAGGACCTGGTCAGCGAAGCGCTGGACGTATTCTTCGACGTGCGCAAGGTGCCTGGCCTGAAGAAGAAGCCCTCGACTTCCGAACTGGTGGACTGGCTGAAACTGTTGATGGCCGACAACATTGGCGAAGCAGTGCTGCGCGAACGCGATCCGACCAAGGCCATCCCGCCGCTGGCCGGCGCTTTGGTGAAGAACGAACAGGACGTGCAATTGCTTGAACGCCTGGCATTCATGAGTCGTCGCGGCAGTCGCTAAGCAGAGGCCAACGCCATGTTGCTCAATCTGTTCAATGAAATGCGTGCAGCCAAGGTCCCGGTCTCGGTGCGTGAGCTGCTGGACCTGATCAACGCGCTGAAACAGCGCGTGACCTTCGCCGACATGGACGAGTTCTATTACTTGTCCCGGGCGATTCTGGTGAAGGACGAACGGCATTTCGACAAATTCGACCGCGCATTCGGTGCCTACTTCAATGGCCTGGAAAAGCTCGACGACCACTTGCAGGCACTGATTCCCGAAGACTGGCTGCGCAAGGAGTTCGAACGCTCCCTGACCGACGAAGAGCGGGCGGCGATCCAGTCCCTCGGCGGCCTGGACAAACTGATCGAAGAGTTCAAGAAACGCCTGGAAGAGCAGAAGGAACGCCATGCCGGTGGCAACAAATGGATCGGCACCGGTGGTACCAGCCCGTTCGGTTCCGGCGGTTTCAACCCGGAAGGCATTCGGGTTGGCGATGCTGGCAAACGCCAGGGCAAGGCTGCCAAGGTCTGGGATCAGCGCGAGTACAAGAACCTCGATGATTCGGTGGAACTCGGCACGCGCAACATCAAGGTTGCCCTGCGCCGATTGCGTAAATTCGCCCGTCAAGGCGCCGCGGAAGAGCTGGACATTGACGGCACCATCGACCACACCGCTCGCGATGCAGGCCTACTGAACATTCAGATGCGCCCCGAGCGTCGCAACACGGTCAAGTTGCTGCTGCTTTTCGATATCGGCGGTTCGATGGACGCTCACGTGAAGATCTGCGAAGAGCTGTTCTCGGCCTGCAAGACCGAGTTCAAGCACCTGGAGTACTTCTACTTCCACAACTTCATTTATGAATCAGTGTGGAAGAACAACATGCGCCGTACCTCCGAGCGCACGTCGACCATGGACCTGTTGCACAAGTATGGCGCCGACTACAAAGTGATCTTCATCGGCGATGCCGCCATGGCGCCCTACGAAATCACCCAGCCGGGCGGCAGCGTCGAACACTGGAACGAAGAAGCCGGTTATGTGTGGATGCAGCGGTTCAGGGAGAAGTACAAGAAGCTCATCTGGATTAACCCGTATCCGAAAGACACTTGGGGCTACACCTCGTCGACCAATATCGTTCGCGATCTGATCGAAGATCAGATGTATCCGCTGACCTTGCGGGGGTTGGAGGAAGGGATGCGGTTTCTTTCCAAATAATCTCGGCTGTCTGGACTGGCGTCATCGCGGGCAAGCCCGCTCCCACAGGTCACGTGGAAATCCTGTGGGAGCGGGCTTGCCCGCGATGCTTTTAAAGGTTCGCAAACCTGCGCAAATACTCGACTTGTTCGCGATGCGCCAACTCCTGCACCACCGGCCGCAACCGTACCTGCGCCCCCGGCAGGCACTGCGCCAACCGAGCCAGTGCCAGCGGCGTCAACGCTCCCAACCGCGGATAACCGCCAATGGTCTGCCGATCATTGAGCAACACGATCGGCTGCCCGTCCGGTGGCACCTGGACCGCGCCCAGTGGGATGCCTTCGGAAATCATCGGTTTGCCCTGGTACTGCAACGCCGTACCCAACAGACGAATGCCCATTCGGTCGGCGCGGCTGTCGAGGTTCCATACGCTATTGAACGCATCGAACAGGCTTTGCCCGCTGAACTCACCGATTTGTGCACCGAGCACCAGGTCCAAAGGTGAATCGAGGCTCAGGTCCGGTCTTTGTTCCGGCGACAACTCCCGCAGCAGCATCACCGAATTGCCCGAATAGTTCAAACACGCGCCTTTACTCAGTGCACGGCCCATGCCATCCAGACCACCGAGTTCTTCGCGAACGACCGTCGAACTGCTGCCCAGCACCTTAGGGGCATCAAAGCCACCCGGCGCGGCCAGATAGGCGCGAGCGCCGAGCAATGGCTGAGTGAATTGCAAAGTCTGACCTTTATGCAGCCTGAAGCTGCGCCACGGTGCCAGTGGCTCACCGTCCACCTGCGCGCCCAGATCCGCACCGGCCAGCGCCAGCACGCAATCGTCTTGCGCCACCACGGTGAACCCGCCGAGGGTGATTTCTATGACCGGCGCATCCAGCCCGTTACCCAGCAGCCAGTTGGCCCAGGACATCGAGCGCCAATCCAGCCCGCCACCTTGGGTCACACCCAAATGTCGCACGCCGAATCGCCCGGCATCCTGCAACAGACACAGCGGCGTACTTGCTTCAATCGTCAAACGGCTCATGCCAGGGCCTCCAGAGGCGTGTCGTCGCCACCCAGGTTGATGAACTCGGCATGGCCAACCGCTTCGAAGCGCACAGTGTCACCCGGTTGCATCAAGCTATAGCCGTCACGGTTGCGGTCGAACAATTTGGCCGGGGTGCGACCGATCAGGTTCCAGCCGCCCGGCGATACCACCGGATAGGCCGCTGTCTGTCGTTCGGCGATGCCGACACTGCCGGCGGCGACTTTCTTGCGTGGCGTGTTCAAACGTGGCGCGGCGAGTACTTCCTCCACCAGCCCCATGAAAGCGAACCCCGGTGCGAAACCCAGGGCGAACACCTGATACTCGCGCTCGCTGTGACGGCGTATCACCTCCTCCACCGCCAGTCCACTGCGCTGCGACAACAGAGTCAGTTCAGGACCGACGCTCAAGTCGTACCACACCGGCAACACATGGCAGGTGCCGCGGGTACGCGCGTTGGGCGACAGGTCGATCAAGGCTTCCGCGATCAACTCCCGGGCCTGCACCGGGCTCAACGCGGTCAGGTCGTAATGCACCATCAAGGTCGTGTAGGACGGCACCAGATCGATCAAGTGTCCAGCGAACGCGGCCCGCAGGCTTTCGCTGGCCGCCAGCATCCACGGCATGTTGGCTTCGGCGATTTCATCAAACAGGCGCACCATCAGGCAATCGAGCGCGACCACTTCCACCCGCAGCTTCATGGCGCACTCTGCGCATTCAACGCTTCACGAATGCGTCGTACGGCAGCGACCGAACTGGCGTTGTCACCGTGCACGCAGAGGGTGTTGGCCTGCAAATGCAGAGCGCTGCCGTCGCTGGCGGTGAGGTGGTCGCCACGGGCAATGATCAACGCCTGCTCGATGATTTTCTCCGGATCGTGATGCACCGCACCTGGCAAGCTCCGCGAGACCAGTCTGCCGGCGCTGTCATAGGCGCGGTCGGCGAAGGCCTCGAACCACAGGGTTACGCCGTACTCATCGCCCAACTGCTGCGCCGCACTGTTGTCGCGGGTGGCCATCAACATCAACGGCAAGCTGCGGTCATAAGCGGCCACGGCCTGCAGCACCGCACGCAACTGCGCCGGGTTGGCCATCATGTCGTTGTACATCGCGCCGTGGGGTTTGACGTAACTGACCCGGCCGCCCTGGGCCCGGCAGATGCCGTCGAGGGCGCCGATCTGGTAATGCAGAATGTCCTGAAGTTCCTGGGTGGCATAGGCCATGGAACGGCGGCCGAACCCCACCAGGTCCTGATAAGCCGGATGGGCGCCAATCTGCACACCGTGGCTGAGGGCCAGACTGACGGTCTTGCGCATGATGCTCGGGTCGCCGGCATGGAAACCGCAGGCGATGTTGGCGCAATCGATGAAGGGCATGACTTCCGCGTCCAGACCCATGGTCCAGTTACCGAAACTCTCGCCGATGTCGCAGTTCAATAGCAGGCGGCTCACGATGAACACTCCTGTAGGCTTTATTCTTTTTAGCTGCAGGACCTATCCGTTAGACAGGTCCGCAGGTTATCCGTTACTGGGCGTCGAGTTGCTTGCCACGGGTTTCCGGCAGGCTCAGGGCCGCGAGGATCACCACGCCGTAGGACACTGCCGCAAAGGCACCGATGCCCACACTCAGCGGCACGGTCTGGCTGAGCAGACCGATCAGCAGCGGGAACAACGCCGCCAGCGCACGACCGATGTTGTAGCAGAAACCCTGGCCCGAACCGCGGATGCGGGTAGGGAACAGCTCCGTCAGGAACGAACCCATGCCGCTGAAAATCCCCGAAGCGAAGAAGCCCAGCGGAAAGCCCAGCCACAGCATCACGCCGTTACTGACCGGCAATTGGGTGTACAGCAAGACGATGGTGAATGAGCCAACCGCGAACAGGATGAAGTTCTTTTTGCGCCCGAGGATGTCAGTCAGATAGGCGCTGATGACGTAACCGACGTAGGAGCCGACAATCACCATCGCCAGATAACCGCCGGTGCCGAGTACGCTCAAACCGCGTTCGTTCTTCAGAAAGGTCGGCAGCCAGGAGGTGATCGCGTAGTAACCGCCCAGGGCACCGGTGGTCAGCAACGAAGCACGGATCGTGGTGAACAGCATGCCCGGAGCGAAGATCTCATAGAACTTCGAGGGGTTGCTCGGGGCTTCCTTGGCTTTGGCTTCGCGATAGATTTCCGGGTCCTTGACCAGGCGACGGACGAAGATCACGAACACCGCCGGCACGATGCCGAGGATGAACAGTGCGCGCCAGGCGTCCTCCGGCGGCATGACCGAAAACAGCAACGCATACAGAATCGCCGTCAGGCCCCAGCCCAATGCCCAACCGGACTGGACCATGCCCACGGCCTTGCCGCGGTCCTTGGCCCGGATCACTTCACCGATCAGCACCGCACCGGCGGTCCACTCGCCACCGAAACCGAAGCCCATCAGGGTGCGCGCGATCAGCAGTTGCTCGTAGTTCTGGGCGAAACCGCAGAGAAAGGTGAAGAAGGCAAACCACAGCACCGTCAGTTGCAGCGTGCGGACGCGGCCGATGCGATCGGAGAGAATACCCGCCACCCAGCCACCGATGGCCGAAGCGATCAGGGTGCTGGTGTGAATCAGCCCGGCCTGCCCGGTGGTGATGCCCCACATGGCAATCAGCGTCGGCACCACAAAGCTGAGCATCTGGGTGTCCATGCCGTCCAGGCCATAGCCGATCTTGCAGCTCCAGAAGGTGCGGCGTTCCTGCTGATTGATGTTGCGATACCAGTCGAAAGGTCCCGGGCGAGCGGTGGCTTTCGGAATGGCGGTGGTGTCGGGCGCACTCATGGCAAATCTCCGCGCTGATTTTATTGGTATTGTTCTGAGCCCCGACGACGCCTATCGTGGGAACCGGATGGCCTGATTCTTGGGTGCGTCACCCTGCCGCGTCCAACTAATAAAAACCCGCCTTAGGCATAAGAAATCTTTATCCCATGAACCTGAAGTTTCTCGAGACCTTTGTCTGGGTCGCCCGGCTCAAGAGTTTCCGCCTCACCGCCGACAAGCTCTTCACCACCCAGGCGTCGATTTCCAGCCGCATCGCCGTGCTTGAAGGCGAGCTCGGGGTGAAGCTGTTCCTGCGTGATTCGCGGGGGGTGAGCTTGACGCCCGAGGGTCTGAAAGTGCTCGATTACGCCGAGCAGATGATGGACACCATGCAGGCGCTCAAGCACTCGATCGAAACCCGTTCGAGCAAGGCCGGACGTGTGCGCATCGGCGTGATGGATACCGTGATCCACACCTGGCTCAGCCCGTTGGTCGCGCAGATGACCGATCACTACCCCTTGGTGGAAATCGAATTGGTGGCCGATACGTCGCTCAACCTCTGCGATCAGCTGCAAAAAGGCTTCCTTGATGTAATCCTGCAAACCGATCTGTTGCGCCAGGAAAGCGTGCGCAGCCTGGAACTGGCCAGCCACCCCATGGGCTGGATCGTCGCCAGCAATTCGCTGTACAACCGTGAGTATTCAGGCGTCGCCGATCTGGCCAACGAGCGGATCATTACTTACTCGAAAAACTCTCATCCGCACCAGGAAGTACTCGCCCTGATGCAGGCCAACGGGGTGATCGCGCCAAGGCTGAACTGCGTGAACTCGGTGTCGGCGATTACCCGGTTGCTGCGCGATGGTTTCGGCATCGGCGCCTTGCCACCGGTGCTGGTGGCCGAGGAACTGGCGCGTGGGGAACTGACCTTGCTGGACATCGAGCAGCGCCCGCCGAACCTGCAGGTGGTGGTGTCATGGCGAGTGGGTGCGGAATGGGTCGAGGAGATTGTGGCGTTGTGTCAGCAGGTGCTGGAGGGATATGCGCGCAGGGTGGGTGATAAATACATCATTCTGGCTGATTGATCGCATCGTGTGGCGAGGGGATTCATCCCTTCGCCACAAGAACCGCGTCAATCGTTACAACCCCCGAAAATCCCGCTCTTCGATCGGCCGACTCTGGCGCAGGCGCTTGCCGCCCAGCACCACCCAGTCGATCAAGCGGAACAGGCATTCAATTCCGAACGACAGCAGCAACGCACCGCTCATGCCCCAGATCATCGCTTCCGGCGTCAACAGGATCTGGTAGCTGTAGCCATTCCAGGTTTCCTTGCGAATATCCGGATCAGCGGCCAGCACCACTTGCAGCAAGCGGATGTACCACGGCCCCTGCATCGCCTGGAACTGCTTGTCCAGGGCCTGCTGGCGGGTCAGCAAATTGTTCAGGCTTTCGGCGTCGCTGCGGAAGATCGGGTCTTCGCTGGCACGATAATGAGCCACCAGTGCCTGCATATCGCCCTTGAAGAACTGATTGGCGGTGCCCTGGAACCCGCTCAGACCGGTCTGCGCTTCAATCAGATGCGCTTCGACCCGCTTGGCGTAATCGTTGATGAACCCTGGCACCTGGACACCGATCAACAGGCCCGCCGCGAACAACACCAGCCGTAGATAACTGAGCAACATGGGGAGCAGATCCTTATTCGGTCATGCCCTGGCTGACGCATTCACCGCGTCGCCACAGGCTCCATTGGCCCGGTTCGTAGCGGGTCCAGGTTTCGTTTTCGGTCAAGGGTTCGGTGGCGATCACCGTGACCACGTCGTTAGGCGTGGTTTCGGCCTGAAAGTCGACGATCACATCGACATCCTTCAAGCGCGCCGGGCCAAACGGGGCACGACGGGTGATCTGCGCCAGTTTGGTCGAGCAGTAGCAGAACAGCCAGTCGCCATCGCTGAGCAGACAGTTGAACACGCCTTTGCTGCGGTATTCGGCGCAAGCGGCCACCAGGTCCGGCAACAGTTCTTCGACCTCGACTGGCTCGGGGAATGCCGCTCTTACACGGTTAAGCAAATCGCAGAACGCGGCTTCGCTGTCGGTATCGCCCACGGGACGGTAGAAGCTGGCAGTCGGCTGAAAATCCGCTAACTGGCCATTATGGGCGAAACACCAGTTACGGCCCCACAACTCGCGCACGAACGGATGGGTGTTGGACAAACAGACCTTGCCGACGTTGGCCTGGCGGATGTGCCCGATCACCACTTCGCTCTTGATTGGATAGCGCTGCACCAGGTTCGCGACTTCCGACTCACTGCTTGCTGCCGGATCCTGGAACAAGCGCAATCCGCGGCCTTCATAGAAAGCGATGCCCCAACCGTCACGGTGCGGACCGGTGCGCCCGCCGCGCTGCATCAGCCCGGTGAAGCTGAACACAATATCGGTCGGGACATTGGCGCTCATGCCCAATAACTCACACATGCTCGGACTCTCGCTTCAAACCTGGGGCAAGGCTACAGACGGGGTTCGACCCGCATACGCTGGGGATTGCTCGGCACAGGCGGGCGACCGTAGCGATCATCGCCGGCACCGCCGAATGGGTGTTCTTCTTCCGGTTCGTCGGCACGGGCGGCGGCTTTGGCGGCGGCAGCCTGTTCCTTGCGCGCATTGGCGGCGCGTTCGATGGGGAAGCGGATGGCCACGAACACCAGGTAAATGCCGAAAGCGATCATGCCGTACATGAACAGATCGGAAATGGCCCGCCATGCGTTATTGCCGACCTTGAACAACAGGTCCAGGGCGGTAATGGCGATGGCCGGGGCGACCTTTTCCTTCACCGGGTCGATGATGGTCGGGCTGAACAGCAGCACCGCCATCAGCAACCGCAGCGGTTCACGCAGCCAACGCCACATCCAGCGGGTGATGCGCATCCACACCAACAGGCAGCCCAAAGCGGCAAAGGCGTAGAGGCCCCAAGCGATCAGATAGTCGTTCTCGGTCATGGTGTCCATGGCAAGGCAGGCAAAGAGGCGCTTATGATAACGGCTTTTCGCACGTCAGGCTTGTCCATGTGGGAGCCGTGTAAGGCATCAGGCTTTTTCCTGCCCCCTGCGAAACCCCTATTTCGTACATTGATCGAGAGTCCTTCATGCCCCTATCCGCCAACGTTTCCGACGCCCCGATCGCCCGCAAGGCCGAGGGTGATGACCCGTATGCCTGGCTGCAGGAGCGCGACACCGATGCGGTGCTCGACTACCTGAAGGCTGAAAACCGCTATCAGGAGGCACAAACCGCCGACCAGGCCGGGCTGCGTGACACCCTGTTCGAGGAGATCAAGGGCCGGATTCTCGAAACCGACCTGTCCCTGCCCTCGCCGTGGGGACCTTACTTGTATTACACGCGCACCACGGCGGGTGACGAATACGCCCGGCATTACCGCTGCCCGCGTCCGGCCGACGACAGCCTGAAACTCGATGAAAGCCAGGAACAACTGCTGCTGGATCCGAACGCACTGGCCAACGGCGGCTTCTTTTCCCTCGGCGCGTTCAGCATCAGCCCGGACCACCAACGCCTGGCCTACAGCATCGACTCCACGGGTGACGAGATCTTCACCTTGTTCGTGAAGGAATTGTCCGACGGTCGCGTCAGTGAACTGGAATTCCAGGACTGCGATGGCAGCATGACCTGGGCCAATGACAGCCTGACCCTGTTTTTCGGCGAGCTGGACGACACCCATCGCCCGCACAAACTGTTCCGCTATCGCCTTGACGGCACGGCGGCCGAAGAAGTGTTCCATGAGCCGGACGGCCGCTTTTTCATGCATTGCTACCGTTCCAGTTCCGAGCAGCAACTGCTGTTGTCTGTCGGCAGCAAAACCACCAGCGAAGTCTGGGTACTCGATGCCAACCAGCCGCAGCATGCCTTTACCTGCATTGCGCCACGGGTCGAAGACCATGAATACGACGTCGACCACGGCGCGCTCGACGGCCAATGGACCTGGTTCATACGCACCAATCGCGACGGCATCAACTTCGCCCTGTACACCGCCGTCGATACCGGCGTCGCGCCCGTCGAATCCGCCTGGCACAACCTGATCCCCCATAGCGACACGGTGATGATCGAAGGCATGAGCCTGAACGCTGGCGCCATGACTTTGAGCCTGCGAGAAGGTGGCTTGCCGATCATTGAAGTCTACCCACAGGACTTGCCGAGCTACCGGGTGCAACTGCCGGACGCGGCCTACAGCCTGCACGTGCAGAACAGCCTGGAGTTCATCAGCGAACGGATCCGCCTGCGCTACGAAGCGTTGAACCGTCCGACGCAGATCCGCCAGCTGGAACTGGTCAACGGCGAGCAGAAAGTCCTCAAGGAAACGCCGGTACTCGGCCCGTTCGACGCCGATGCCTACGTCAGCCAGCGCCTGTGGGCGACAGCGCCCGACGGTACGAAAGTGCCGATCAGCCTTGTAGTCAAACGCGAAGCGCTCGGCAAGCCGACGCCCCTGTACTTGTACGGCTACGGCGCCTATGGCGAAAGCCTCGACCCGTGGTTCTCCCACGCACGCCTGAGCTTGCTCGATCGCGGCATGGCATTTGCCATCGCTCACGTGCGCGGCGGTGGCGAGCTGGGTGAAGCCTGGTATCGCGCCGGTAAACAGGAACACAAGCACAACACCTTCAGTGACTTCATCGCCTGCGCCGAGCACCTGATTGCCAATGGCTTCACCACCGCGCCACAACTGGCGATCAGTGGTGGCAGTGCCGGCGGCCTGCTGATCGGCGCGGTACTCAACCAACGGCCGGAGCTGTTCGGCGCGGCAATTGCCGAAGTGCCGTTCGTCGATGTACTCAATACCATGCTGGACCCGGATCTGCCGTTGACCGTCACCGAATACGACGAGTGGGGCAACCCTGAAGAACCGGACGTCCATGATCGGATCAAGGCCTACGCCCCGTACGAAAACGTCACCGCGCAAGCCTATCCGGCGACCTTGGTGATTGCTGGCTACAACGACAGCCGCGTGCAGTACTGGGAAGCCGCCAAGTGGGTCGCCAAGTTGCGCGCGACCAAAACCGACACCAATCCCCTGCTGCTCAAGACCGAACTGGGCGCCGGACATGGCGGGATGAGCGGTCGGTATCAAGGATTGCGTGACGTAGCACTCGAATACGCATTTTTGTTCAAGGTTTTGGGGGTTGCCTGAGGAACTTGGCCCGATGACTCGGTCTTAAGATCACTCATTCCCTGTGGGAGCGGCGGTGCGACGATTCGACTTGCCCGCGATGACGCCAGCACAATCAACATCATCGTTGCCTGTGACACCGCCATCGCGAGCAAGCTCGCTCCCACAAGGGATTGTGGACACCTCCCAAAACCCGGAAAACAGACACAACAATAAAGACCGCCCGACATGTCAGAACCGACTCATCTGAACAACGAAATCCGCGACTGGCTGATGGACTGCGGCCTGTTCAACCAGTTGCTGCCCGCCGACTTCGCCGCGGCCTCGGGTTATTTCAGTATCAGCACCATTGCCCTGGGTGAAGAGATTTTCCACGAAGGCGATGCCGGCAGTTTCATGTGCATCATCCACACCGGTCAGGTGGCCGTGCAGAAGACCACCAGCGACGGGCAACTGGTGACCATTGCTACGCTGCGCAGTGGCCGCTCGTTCGGCGAAATGGCCGTACTCGATGGCGAACGCCGCTCGGCCAGTTGCGTGGCGGCGAGCCACTGTCAGTTGCTCAACCTGGGCAAGGATTCCCTGGAAAAGATGCTTAACGATGCGCCGAAAATCGCCGCCAAAATCATCCGCGCCCTCGCCGTTTCCCTCTCCAAGCGCCTGCGCATGGCCGACGGCCAACTGCTTGCGCAGCAGGTCTAACCGCCGGGCGACTTGACCTTCGGCGGATTCTGCTCGATCCCTGGCACCGGCTGATCCTTGGTCGGTGGGCTAGGCATCTCGATAGGCACCAGCGGTGGACCGCCACTGCCGGGGCCGACCTTGGGCAAGGGCGCAGGGGTGATTTGCGGATACGGCGTGGGTGTCGCGGTGCCAGGTGAACCGGGCATCGGTGCGGGACTGACGGGCGTGGTTTGCAGCGGTTGGGCCTGCACTGCAGTAATCGAGAGCGCGGCCAGGGCAATGACCGTTAGAATGGTGCGCTTCATCAATGGCTCCGTTGGCCTTGTTGTCATGTGCAGGCTACTCCCAACTGCGTCCGTTTGCCCTCCCCTCTGCCGCCATTTTCTCCTCAAGTGAGCCCCATGAAACGTTTCGTTCTACTCGACACCACCCCTATTCCCGAGAACGGCGGTGCCCTGTGCCTGTTCGAGTACGGCGAGGACTTCGTCATCAAGATCCAGGGTGGTGACGGCGGACAACTGATGAACACCCGCATGCACGGCTCCGAGGATGCCTTGGCCGAAATCCCTTGTCGCAAGGTCGCAGGGCGCCCGCATTCGCGGGTGCTGATCGGTGGCCTGGGCATGGGTTTCACCCTCGCCTCGGCGCTCAAGCATTTGGGCAAGACGGCTGAAGTGGTGGTCGCCGAACTGGTACCGGGCGTGGTGGAGTGGAATCGCGGGCCATTGGGCGAGAAAGCCGGGAACCCGTTGCTTGATCCACGCACCGTCATCCGCATGGAAGACGTGGCCAAAGTACTGCAAGCCGAGCCGCAAGGTTTCGATGCGATCATGCTCGACGTCGACAACGGCCCCGAAGGCCTGACCCAGAAGGCCAACAGCTGGCTCTACTCCGCCGGCGGCCTGAGCGCCTGCGCCAAGGCCCTGCGACCAAAAGGCGTGCTGGCGGTCTGGTCGGCCAGCGCAGACCGGCAGTTTTCCGACAAACTGAAAAAAGCCGGGTTCAAGGCCGAGGAAGTGCAGGTCTTCGCCCATGGCAACAAGGGCACCCGCCACACGATCTGGATTGCCGAGAAGCTCAAGGGCTGAGCTAAACTCTGTTCATAACCGTCATTAGTCTTTTTACAAAGGTGAACCCATGAGTTCGTCCACCCCAACCAATACGTCGAAGCTGGACCGCATCCTCGCCGACAACCAGCGCGACAAGGAAATGGGTTACCGCGACAAGGCCCTGAAGATGTACCCGCACGTGTGCGGCCGCTGCGCCCGTGAATTCTCCGGCAAGCGCCTGAGCGAACTGACCGTGCATCACCGCGACCACAACCACGACAACAACCCCCAGGACGGTTCGAACTGGGAGCTGTTGTGCCTGTACTGCCACGATAACGAACACTCGCGCTATACCGACCAGCAGTATTTTGATGAAGGGTCGTTGAGCACGCCGAAGATCGCCAAGGCGACGCATAACCCGTTTGCGGCGCTGGCCGGGTTGATGAAGAAAGAAGAGTAATCCTCAGCGACAGTCCCGGCCTCATCGCTGGCAAGCCAGCTCCCACAATGATTGGGGTGATCACATATTCTGTATACACCTCAGGCCCTGTGGGAGCTGGCTTGCCAGCGATAGCGATCACCCGGACACCGCCAATCTCCAAACTGACCGTTGCCAGCCAATCCCCGTATAATCGCGCTTTTTTCCCGAAAGGCACCCCGCTCGTGGCAGACAAACGGTACAGCTGCATTGGTTTGTATAACCCCAAGTCACCGGAGAACGTCGGTTCGGTGATGCGCGCCGCTGGCTGTTATGGCGTGGCATCGGTGTTCTATACCGGCAAGCGCTATGAGCGTGCTGCCGACTTCGTCACCGACACCAAGCGCGTCCACTACGACATCCCGCTGATCGGCATCGACGACTTGAAGAAAATTCTGCCGCTGAACTGCGTTCCGGTCGCCGTGGAGCTGGTCGACGGCGCCCGTCCGTTGCCTGAGTACACACACCCCGACCGCGCGCTGTACATCTTCGGCCCGGAAGACGGCTCGCTGGATAAGGACATTCGCGACTGGTGCGAAGACGTGGTCTACATCCCGACCACCGGCTGCATGAACCTGGCCGCCACGGTCAACGTCGTGCTGTACGACCGCATGGCCAAAGGTCTCAATACCCGCTCGGGGCCGAAATTCCGCTGAGTTGCGGCCTATCCGATGGAACCGGCTGACCGTCCCGGCAGTCAGCTGACTATCCACTACTGAACCGAAGCCTGGAGACAGATCATGAGCGAACTCAAACGCGTAGAGCGCATCGAATCCACCCCGTTCCAGACTCATACCGACCACAACGTTCAAGGTTGGGAACGCATCGGCTCCCTGGCCGGTGGCGTAGTGATGGTGGGCAAGGGTCTGCGTCGCGGCGGCATCTTCGGCTTGATTCAAGTGGCCATCGGCGGTGTCGCCCTGGCACGCGGCATCACTGGCCATAGCGCGGCGAAAAGCCTGCTGGAAAAAAGTCGTCAGGACATGAACAACGTGCGGGCGAAAATCCAGCGCGCCGGTGAAGAGTTGAACCAGTTGAAGGCCAATGCCGAGGCGGCGACCAAAACCGCCACCGTTACCGGTAATGATTCGTTGAAGTCGCCGAAAAGCGGGGTTTGATCCTGATAGTTCGGTGAGCCTGCTCGCGAAGGCGGTACTACTGAAGCAACCCGGTATCAAGCACTCTGGAGGAGTCGCCAATCACGCTCTCCGAGAGCTGAACGAACTCCTTGGTATCCAGACTCCCCAGCCGCATCGCCCCGCGCAGTACATCATCCAGCGAACGCTTGTTACGAGTCTTCAGGCGAATCTCGCGATCCAGCTCCTGCATCAACACCACCGCTTTGGAAATCTGCGCCGGGCTGGCCTGCTCGCCGCGCAAGGTGGTGACTTTCTGACTGTCCTTCGCCAATCGTCCCTGCAAACTCTGGTAGCGCTCGTCACTCATGCCACCGGCGCGGCGTACCAGTTCGATGGCGTAATACTCGGCAAAACCTTCACTGATCCAGTCGCTGCGCTGCCGATCGTTGATCCTCCCGAACAGCTGGGCCAACTCCCGCACCAGTGCACTGCTGCCGCTTTCGCTGACCAGCGGCAAGCGGCTGTTCAGGTAGATCGACTCATGCGCGGCGAGACTGCCACGCCACATCGGATCATTGGCGCCGACGATCAGCAGCTTGGTGGGATGACGAGGGAACACGGCTTGCACTTGCGGCCATACAAACGTCAACAGGGTCAGCACATCCATACGCCGCATACCCTGGCCTTGAGGCGAAGCCACGGTGACTTCGGTTTCCCCCAGGCGAGTGCGACGGCTGCCCAGGTGACCGGCGAGCATCCAGCCGGTGGGCCGGTCGAACAAGCGGGAGACGTTGTCGATGCGGAACTTGTTCTTGCCGATTCGCGGCCAGGCGGTTTCGACGCTTTTCCAGCCGTTGGGCAACTCGAATTCAAGGCGTGACACCAATTCGATACCGTCTTGCTGGTCAAGCCTGGCGGCGGGTACCAGATCGTCACCGCGCAGTAACGCCCAGGTCGGAGTCATTCGTGTATCGAAGCTGCCGCTCTTGCGGCCTTGGCTGATGCGTACACGGTAGGTCAGGCTGGCCTGGTCGGCAGCCGGATGCCAGACACCTCGGGCCTGCTTACCCGGTGTCAGTTGCCACTGGCCGTCGGCCTTGAAATCGCTGTAATGGCTGCCGTCGCCAAGGTTGAAATCCAGACTGCGGACCGCTGAGCCTTGCGCCAGCGTGAGGCGCACTTCAGCCTGGTCGCTTTGCGGCAACAGGCGCACGTGGTAATCCAGGTCAACCTTTTTCGCCGCCCACACGGGCGAACTCAAGGTCAGTAGCCCAACGACCAACGCCCGCCGCCATCCCCCAGCCATACACACTCCTTGGTGCAACATTCACTCGCTGGACGATCAACCCGCCCGGAAAATCAGATGGTCTTCCCAGTCATCTTCGGAGACGCTGCCTTCGGCGAGCATGCGTCCTGACTGGGAAATGCGTTCGTGATGCACGGCATCGCGATCACCGCACACCAGGTGATGCCACAGCGGCAAGTCCTTGCCCTCGCTGACCAGACGATAACCGCAGGTCGGTGGCAGCCACTTGAATTCGTCGGCCTTGCCCGGGGTGAGCTGGATGCAATCGGGCACCGAGTCGCGACGATTCGGGTAATCGCTGCACTGGCAGGTTTTCAGGTCCAGCAGTTTGCAGGCTATTCGCGTGTAATAGACGCTGTTGTCGTCTTCATCTTCGAGTTTTTGCAGGCAGCACAGGCCACAACCGTCGCACAGCGATTCCCATTCCTCTTGATCGAGTTGATCGAGGGTTTTGCGTATCCAGAACGGTTCGACTTTGGCGGCCATGGCTCAAGCATCAACATCAGGTGGTGAAAAGGCCGCCAGTCTAGTGCCCGCAGCCGCGCGGGCCAAGCACTGGCGACTACCGGTAGATCGGGGCTTGTCAGTTTTGGCGTCGCCAAGTAGCTTTGCCAGTCGCAAGGAGCCCTACCCAAGTGCCATTAACGCTCGACCGCGTTGCATGACGGTGAACCGCCACGGCTCTCGACAGACCTCATCGCTCAGCTCAACTGCGCCCGCAGGTTCAGACGTCCCTCACTTTCAAACGTAGCAAGGAATCTCTTGATGAGTGCAAACCCACGCGTTGCCGATTACGCCATCCACCCCCAATTCACCGATCGCTGGTCGCCCCGCGCCTTCACCGGCGAAACCATCCCGGAAGAAACCCTGCTGAGTTTCTTCGAAGCCGCACGCTGGGCGCCATCGGCGTATAACTCGCAGCCTTGGCGCTTTCTCTATGCACGTCGCGACACGCCGAACTGGGAGCGTTACCTGGGCCTGCTGAACGAGTTCAACCGCAGCTGGGCGCAACACGCCTCGGCACTGGTGATCGTGATCTCGAAGACCACTTTCGCGGTGCCTGGCGCCACCGAAGAAACCCCAGCCCTGTGGCACACCTTCGACACCGGGTCGGCCTGGGGTCACCTGGCGCTGCAAGCGAGCATCAGCGGCTGGCACACCCACGGCATGGCCGGTTTCGATCAGGAACTGACCCGCAAGGAGCTGAACATTCCAGAGGGCTACGCGCTGCACGCCGCCGTGGCGATCGGCAAACTGGGTGACAAGGCCACCCTGGCCGAGTACCTGCAAGCCCGTGAAGAGCCAAGCCCGCGTCGTCCGCTGAGTGAACTCGCTGCTGAAGGCGATTTCGCCCTCTAAGCCACACCGTAAAACCAAATGTGGGAGCGGGCTTGCTCGCTCCCACATTTTGATCTTGGGTGGACTCAATACCCGCGTTCGAAATCCACTTCCCCACGCAACGCTTCACCCGCCTGATACGCCCGCAGGTTCTCGACAAACAGCTGCACCATCAAGGATGGCGACGTCGGTGCCGAGCTGTGACCGGTCAGCAGCAGACCCCAGGCCGTCCAGAACGGATGGCGCTGTGGCAGTGGCTCCTGACGGCAGACATCAATCACCGCCCCCACCAGATGGCCTTCTTTCAGGGCTTCCACCAGGTCTGCATCGACCACTGCCACACCGCGTCCGACGTTGATGAACAACCCGGTCGGCTTGAACTGTTTAAACAGCGCTGCATTGTAGATATCGTGGGTGTTCGGCGTATTTGGCAGCAGATTGATCACGTAATCCACTTGACCAACCAAACGCGGCAAGTCGGACAATGAGCCGACTTCGACAAACGGCGCCTGTTCACGGGCCTCACTGGCGATGCCGTACAACTCGACGCCAAAGGGTACGAGGAACTGCGCCACGGTCTGTCCGATGTCACCGGTGCCGACGATCAGCACCTTGCGACCCGCCAGGCTCTGGCCATGGCGACTGTCCCACTTGCGCTCGACCTGGCTGACCAGCCGTGCCAGTACTTCACGCTCGTGACCGAGCATGTAGGTCAGCACGTATTCGGCCATGACCTGGCCGAAAATCCCCACTGCGCGGGTCAGGCGATAGTGGCGCGGCAGACCGTCGGCCAACAGCGGCGTGATCCCCGCCCAGGTCGACTGCAGCCATTGTGGATGGTGGCCTTGACGCAGCAGGGTCGCCAGCAGGTCGGGTTGGCCGAGCCAGACCGGACACTCGGCAGCCTGGCGAGCCAGTTCGGCGGAGTCACTGCTGGTCAGCACTTCCAGCTCTGGCGCGGCCTCGCGCAGGAGTTGGGCGTACACAGGGTGGTCGTGTTCGGCAATCAGAACGCGCATGCTTCAACCTTTCAAAAAACGCTGCAGACGGCCGCCGACGGAGCATCCCCGCGTCGAAGCGGCCATCGCCAAAATCATTCCAGTGTTTCACAAAGGCTCTGAACAGAGCCTGTCTGCCGGTTACATCGGGTCGTTGCGTCGCAACAGCTCTTCCGGCAAGTGCTCGATGTATTCCTCTTCGGCCGGCGGCATTTGCAGGTGATAGCCCTGCTTGTCGAGGTTTTCCAGGACGACGGTGATGTCCTCGCGCGACAGCTTGCGCTCGGGGGTCAACACCAGATCGAAAGCGTGGATGGCTTTGCCGAAGGCGGCCATCAGAGGTTCCGGAACGCGCTCGAGTGCATCACTTTTGAGTACGTAGAGGTACATCTCGTTTTTCTTCGAACTGCGGTAGATGGAGCAAATACGTTTCAAGGCTGTTCTCCGGCGGTGGCCAGGCTGTCGAGCAGCACCTGGCCCATCAATTCGCGGCGCCAGCCACGCAGCGAATCAGGCAATTGGTAGGGACCATTGGGGAAGCCGCTTTTGAGCAGCGCTTCCAGGGTTTTCTTGCGCAGCATCAGTTCCGGCGCGATGTTCAGGCGCTCGGCCTCGGCCTGGCCGATGGCTTTCAACTGCTTAAGCAGGGCCGCGGCGTCCACCGGCAAAGGCTCCGGTACGGCTGGCGGCCATTGATCTGGCGACACACTGCCAGAGCGCTTGATCAGATCAAGCAGAAACTCGCCGTCCTGACGCACGGTACGCGGGTGCATGTCTTCGATTTTCGCCAAAGCGCCGAGATTGTCCGGCTGGGTGCGCGCCAGTGGCCACAGCGAGTGTTCGCGGATGATGCGGTTGCGCGGCAGGTCACGGGCACGGGCCTCAGTCTCACGCCAGGCGCAGAGTTCACGCAACACGGCCAGTTGGGCGCGGGACAGCTTCCAGGCCAGCTTGGCGTCGCGATAGACCTCATAGGGATCGGTCTCGCGGCGCAGGTTGGCCACCAGCTCGGCGCCGTCTTCCAGGACCCATGCATATTTATCGTCGCAAAGCTTCGGACGCAGCTGTACGAAAACTTCCGCGAGGTGCACGGCGTCTTCAGCGGCGTAGCTGATCTGGGTTTCGGACAGCGGACGTTGCAGCCAATCGGAACGGGTTTCGCCCTTGGGCAGATCGATGCCGAGTACTTCCTGAACCAGCCGCGAATAGCCCATGGAAAAACCCAGGTTCAGGTAAGCGGCGGCCAGTTGCGTATCAAACAACGTCGCCGGCAGGCTGCCGGTCAGGCGCAGCAGAACTTCGAGATCTTCGCTGCAGGCATGCAGGACTTTGACCACGGCCGGGTTTTCCAGCAGCGCGGACAGCGGCTGCCAGTTGTCGATGCTCAGCGGGTCAATCAGGTAGGCGCGCGTGCCATCGCCCACCTGCAGCAGGCCGGCGATCGGATAGAAGGTGTCGACCCGCATGAATTCGGTGTCGAGGGCAACGTAAGGCAACTGCTGCCACTCGGCGCAAAACCGGCCGAGACTATCGTTGTCGCGAATCCAGTGAATATCGATGGCCACACGGCTCTCCCTTGAAGAATGGCCCGCAGTATATATCGCCCCCGACGATTTCCGCGCATCCACTGAACAAGAGCTTGAGCGAAAAAACCTTACGCACCGCTAGAAATGCTGCCATTTGCCCGACACAAGTACATCACCGACGTACTGAAGGCTGTCACTCTTTGGCCAACACCCCGTCGATCACCGCCCCACGACAGCCGGCAAACATATCCAGATCCTGGTTGTAAGCCTTGCTGTTGACTTCCAGCAGCCCCAGCATCGAATGAAACAGGTTGTCCTGGCTCAGGGGCTTTTCCCGGCTCAGTTGCAGGCAATGGGTGTCCACCGAAAACGACTTTTGATAGCTGTCGGAGAACCAGGCCAGCATGGCCACATGCTTCTGTTGTTCCGGCGCCAGCATGTAAGGCGTGCCATGCAGGAACAGGTTGTATTCGCCCAGGGATTCACCGTGATCCGACAGATACAACATGGCGGTATCGACCTTGTCCTGTTTGCTACGCAACAGGTCGATCAAGGTCGACAGAACGTGGTCGGTATACACCAGCGTGTTGTCGTAGCCATTGACGATACTTTCGCGACTGCAATTGTTCAGCGCATTACTTTCACAGACCGGGGTGAAGCGTTCGTATTCTTTCGGATAGCGTTTGAAATACTCCGGGCCATGGCTGCCCATCTGGTGCAGCACCAGAACGGTGTCTTTATCGAGGTTGTCGATAAAATGCTGCAGGCCTTGCAGCAGGATCTCATCGCGGCATTCACTGTTGGCGCACAGCACCGGGTCTTTCAGGTTACTGACATCGTCGAGTGTCACCCGGTCGCAAGTGCCCTTGCAGCCCGACTGGTTATCGCGCCAGATCACATCCAGCCCCGCCCGCTTGAGCACGTCCAGCAGACCTTCTTCATTCTTTGCCTTGCTGGCGTTGTAATCCTTGCGCCCCATGTTGGAAAACATGCAGGGCACCGACACGGCGGTTTCCGTACCGCAGGAGTGCACGTCCGTGAAAGCGATCAGGCCGGCCTCTTTATCAAGTTTTGGCGTGGTATCGCGGTCGTAACCGAGGACGCCGAAGTTCTCCGCCCTCGCACTCTCGCCCACCACCAGCACGGTCAGGGATTTGCGGCCATGGGTTTGCCAGACGGGGTTTCGCTGGGCATCCTCACCAACTTTGACAAAGGGTTGTTGCGCAGAGGCGACCTGTTCGCCCAAGTAACTCAAAGACGCACCAATGTAGTTGCTGGGAACCACCATCAAACGCAACTCATGGTGATTGCGAAACAACGAAGAGAGCCCTTGATAATTAATCAGTGCGACTCCACCAATGACTGCAACCGATGCAATACCCACCAGAATTTTACTTAATAACTCACGGTGCCATCGCCGGTAATTGATCGGTGTTTTCCATACCAACCACGATGGCAAAACACCAAGAAGCACAATATAAACAAGCAACTTAATCGACAGTAATCCACGCACTTCCGTCATATTCGTTTCAGCGAAGTTGCGCAGCATTCCGGCATCGATCAATACGCCGTACTGACTCATGAAGTAAGCAACGCCCGCGCTGATCATGAACAGCAACATCAGGACCGGCTTCATCACAGGCCGGAACGCCAACAGGGTCAGCACTATGTTGAAGGCCGCAAGGATCATTGCACCGAATGCAACGCGCATGACAATTCCTTTACCGTCAGACGCGGTGATTTCAAACAAGTGTTGCCACAACACCAGATTGAAGGCAGTCAATAAAAAGGCGCTGGCAATCAGTATTACCCACTCCGGGCGCACGGCTTTAATCTTCAACATGATGATCGGCTGTTCCTGAAAAGAAGTGCCTTCGATAAATGTGAAAATTTCATTTACCGCGACAACACTAACTCTAGGCAACCGACCATCAATTTTTTGTGAAAAATAAGCCAACGATTAGTTGGCACTGGAAAACAGATTAAAACTTTCAGCTTATTTGAGAATGGTTCAGCTCGGGTTCAGGGTACAGGCCCGGGTAATGTAACTCCCCTTCAGGGAGTGAGCCCGTTGGCTCTATTGGCAAACGGAGTATTTGATTTCCAAATATCTGTGTGGACTTTTTGATTTGCCGCCTCCGGCAGGTGCGCGCCTAATCGGGTCCCTGCAAACCGGGAAATCCCACCATGAAACACAACGGTTTCGCCGTCGCTCACGCCGGCATGTTGCTTTGGGCCCTGTTGATCGCCGCCTCGTTTGCCGCTGCGGCGCAGGTCAGTCAAGCCATCGACCCGATCCTGCTGACCGGGTTGCGTCTGCTGTTTTGTGCCCTGGTGTTTTTACCCCTGCTACTGATCAAAGGCGATAGCCCCATCACTGCCCGTGGTCTACTTGGCCATGGCGTGCTCGGTTTGTTGTTGGCGGTGTATTTCGGCTCGCTGTTCGAGGCGCTGCGCTACACCTCGGCGATCAACACCGGAACAATGTTCACCCTGGTGCCATTGCTGACCCTGGCTTTTGAAGCGGTGTTGATGCCCGACAGCCACCTGAAGCAGCGGGTAGCACCGATGCTGATTGCCGCTGCCGGGGCCGTGTTGCTGGTGATGAAAGGCACCGGCCCGGGCGAGCTGCCCTCGCCGTACGCATTGTCGGTGTATGGGGTTGGTTGCCTGGCGTTGGCGCTCTATTCGCCCCTGAGCCAGCGACTCAAGGCCGGCAGCCTCAAGGGGCGCGGACCGGTGAGCATGACCTTCTGGAACATGCTGTTCGGTGCACTGTTTCTGCTGGCGTTCTGCGGTTTCAGTGGCGGATGGCGTTCGGCGTCATTGCTGGCAATGAGTGATTTTTACTGGCTGGTGTACCTGGCACTGTTCGCCACCCTGGCGACTTTCTGGCTGCTGCACCGGGCCATTGGCGTGATCGCTCCGTCCTCGGTGATTTCCTATATCTACCTGAGCACGCTGTTTATCACGATGTTTCACTGGTTCTGGTGGCGCCAGTCGCCAATGCCGCTGGAAGTGGTGGGCGCAGCGTTGGTCGGGATCGGAATGCTGGCACTGTTGCTGTCCAGCCGACGCGCGATACCCGTCACGATTCAGAGTTGATTACTGACAGAACGTTCTCCTCGCTCCTGCATTCCGCTAGGATCAATCGCACAAGATTGCGCAGGTCAGCGCAACGAGCACTTCGAGACGGAATGGATGCTGAACAGTAACGTGCTAAGAAAGCTGGATATGCAGGACCTCAT
The DNA here is from genome assembly GCF_005502415.1 of Pseudomonas sp. G(2018). Lineage (NCBI taxonomy): Bacteria > Pseudomonadati > Pseudomonadota > Gammaproteobacteria > Pseudomonadales > Pseudomonadaceae > Pseudomonas > Pseudomonas sp. G(2018). The sequence continues at coordinate 221,759 of NZ_SCOO01000004.1, forward strand.
GGTGTTCGTCGCCGTGTATGAGCAAAACAGCGTCACAGGGGTCTCCGAGGCGCTTTGTGTCAGCCAGTCCACCGTGAGCTACTGCCTGAAAAAACTGCGCAACAGCTTCGAAGACGAGCTGTTCATCAATACCCGCACAGGCATGCGCCCCACCTACAAGGCCGGCAGCATGTACCCCCACGTGCTGAAGATCCTCGAAAGCATCAACCTGTGTCACGCCGGGCCGACAACCTTCGATCCAACTTCGCAGCCGGTCACCTTCAACATTTGTGCGCCGGAATACTTCGAGCAGTTGATCCTGCCGCACCTATTGAAGGGCTTCGCCTTCGCCGATCTGCCGGTAATGATCAATATGCACAAGCTGGAAACCGACATCCCGGCCGAGGCACTGCGTGATGGCAGCCTCGACCTGGTGATCGGATTCGGCCCGAACTTTCATCGCAGCCACGGCGACTTCAACACCAGGACGCTACTGAGAGATGATCTGGTTTGCGTCTTCGACCAACGTGCCACCCCGCTGGAGACACGCTTGAGCCTGCAAACCTTTGTCGAGCGCCGGCATGTGTTCCCGACACCCTGGATGTCCACCACCAACATGGTCGACGGCTGGTTGGCGCAGCAAGCCCGGCAACGACAGATTGTCGCGCGGGCCAATAGCTACAGTGCGGCACTGAAGATGATCACCGGCACCGATTTGATCCTCACGCTGCCGAGGCGTATCCAACAATTGCTGGCCAATGAGGCCACCTTCGATCACCGCGAAGCGCCCAATGGACTGCCGGGGTTCACCCTCGACATGCACTGGAGCCAAAGCGTCGATCAGGACAGCGCCAACACCTGGTTGCGTGGGCAAGTCATCAAGGCCTGCGCCGCGCCGCTAATGACCTGAAACTCAAGGACCGATGGCGGCCTTGGTGTACGACTCTCGATCGATGTCGAGGATTTCCACACACAACTGGACCTCGACACCTGCAGGCCACTCACACAGTTCCTTCACCACCGCCAGCAGGCTTTCGGATAGCTGCTGCTTGATCTGCGGCGAGCGTCCGCTCAACAGCGCCAGCTTCACATGCACGAACGCCCGCTCGGCCAATGCCGTGCCGACCTTGAACGTATCGACCTTCACCGCCCGACTCTTGATGTCGAATTCGGCACCGAATTGACCGGAAGCCACCAGCGTGTTGTTAAGCCGCATCAACGCCACATCGGTGTTCAGATCAGGCAAGTTAGCGGTGTATTCCAGATGCAGGTGAGGCATGGCGTAACTCCTGTAGGTCGGTGGAAAGTTCGTACGTGTATCACAAAGCTACCCTGTTCACTGGGGGGGCAGCGAGAACAGATTGCGCTCCCCCATGAACGCCTCAAGTCGTGAACGCAGCCAGCGTTCGGCAGGATCGCTGTCGACATGACTGAGCCAGACCATGGATAACTCAAGGGTCGGGGTCTTGAACGGAAACGGTTCCTTGAACAACTGCCCCGATGCCGCCATCGCCTCGGCGGTATAATCCGGCAAGCTGGCAATCAGGTCAGTACCGGCCAGCAACGCCGGCAACGAACTGTATTGCGGCACCGACAGCACGACCTGACGCGACCGGCCGATCTGCGCCAGCCACTCATCGGCGAAACCGCTGACATTGGCGATATGCGATACCAGCACATGCGGGCGCGAGCAATATTCATCGACGGTCAGCGGCGTATCGGAGGCATCGGCACGCAGCACGGAAGGATGGATGTGCCGCAACAATTTGCGTTTGGCATTGGCCGGCAGACCGCGCGTCTGGGTGATACCGACCGTGATATCTCCCGCCGCCAGCAAGTCGGGAATCCGCCAATAATCGACACTCTGCACCACGAACACCACCTTCGGCGCTTCCTGGCGCAACGCGCGCAGCAAGGGCGGCAACAGCGCATATTCGACATCGTCCGACATACCGATGCGAAAGGTCATCGTGCTGCTGCTCGGGTCGAAATCGTGGGTCAGGCTCAATGCCACCGACAGCGAATCCAGCGCCGGCGACAGGTGCCGAAAGATCTCCTCGGCCCGCGCCGTCGGCTCCATGCGGTGGCCGACGCGAATGAACAACGGATCGTTGAACATCGTACGCAAGCGGTTGAGCGCCGAACTGATGGTGGGCTGACCGAGAAACAACTTCTTCGCCACCTTGGTGACATTGCGCTCTAGCATCAGCGTTTCAAACACCACCATCAGGTTGATGTCGGCCTTGCGTAGTTCGTTGCGATTCATCCATTGGCCCCGCGCCCTTTAACTGCCGACAGTTTAGGGAGGTGTCGCAATCGGCGTCTATGCAACCTGAGCGAATCGCCTCAAGCATTTGCGTTTAATCCGAAAATACTCACTGAGAGCGCCCGACTGAAACGAAGCCGCTCTGATTGAGCAGCTTCATCACATGAAGCCTAGATCTCCTTGACCGGGGTCCGATCGCAAGTCCCCTTGATCAAACTGATGGCATGCACGCAGTCAGACTTGTTGACGTAAGCTTCGCCACTGGCAACCGTTTCATGATTCCCCGCCCGCAAACGCCACCGCCATTGGCCCTTACCATGCTGAACGGTGCCACGGGTTTGCCTGTAAATCTCAAAATACATTGTTCGCTCCTTGCGATTACTGGTTATGAGCAGATCAGTGATCTGCGAAAAACAGAGTAGAGGAGGATTTTTTGGGGAGGGAGTGATTGAGTGTCAGGGGGTATTTCGGGGGGGGGAAGCCTGGATCGCAGGAAGACACGCACAACAAAAAAGCCCCGTAGCTTTTCAGCTACGGGGCTTTTCAATGTATGGCGGAGAGATAGGGATTCGAACCCTAGGTACCGGTGAAGGTACAACGGATTTCGAATCCGTCCCATTCGGCCACTCTGGCATCTCTCCAACGGCGCGCATCATAACAACACTTTCGCCGGAAGCGAACCCCCTTTCGCGAAATATTTCTGTGCTATCAGATGCTTGCGTCGGTTAAAGCGGTACGCCCAGACGTTTGGCCACTTCTTCGTAGGCTTCGATGACATCACCGAGGCCCTGACGGAAGCGGTCCTTGTCCATTTTCTTCTTGGTGTCCTTGTCCCAGAGGCGGCAGCCGTCCGGGCTGAACTCGTCGCCCAGCACGATGGAGCCGTCGCTGAACACGCCGAATTCCAGCTTGAAGTCCACCAGCAGCAGGCCAGCGTCGTCGAACAGCTTGGTCAGCACTTCGTTGACCTTGAGCGACAGTTCTTTCATGCGAACCAGTTGCTCAGCGGTGCCCCAGCCGAATGCCACGACGTGGGATTCGTTGATGAACGGGTCGCCCTTGGCGTCGTCCTTCAGGAACAGTTCGAAGGTGTAAGGGTTGAGCTTCATGCCCTCTTCGACACCCAGGCGCTTGACCAGGCTGCCGGCAGCGTAGTTACGCACGACGCACTCGACCGGGATCATGTCCAGCTTCTTCACCAGGCACTCGTTGTCGCCCAGCAGTTTGTCGAATTGAGTCGGCACGCCGGCTGCTTCGAGTTTCTGCATGATGAAGGCGTTGAACTTGTTGTTCACCATGCCTTTGCGGTCGAGCTGCTCGATGCGCTTGCCGTCGAACGCCGAGGTGTCGTTGCGAAACAGCAGGATCAAGCGGTCAGCGTCGTCGGTCTTGTAAACCGACTTGGCTTTGCCGCGGTAGAGTTCTTCACGTTTTTCCATGATGGGCTCCGCTTGCTAAGTAGATGGGCTAGGCGATATGTCGCCAGTCGAGCCCTGAATCTTGATCGGCCAGTTGCAGCCAGTCCGGGTCGCACCCGAGGGTGTCGACAAAACATTGCCGGGCCAGCTGCGGCAGGTTGTTCTTGCTGCTCAGATGGGCCAGGACCAAATGTTGCAGGCCTTGCCAGCCCAACTCGGCCACCAGGAATGCCGCCTGATGGTTGTTCAAATGTCCCAGTTCACCACCCACCCGCTGCTTGAGAAAGTACGGGTAGTGACCGCGAGCCAGCCTGTCACGGCAATGGTTGGCCTCGATCATCAATGCATCGAGATCCCGATAGCCGTCCAGTACCTTGCTGCAATACGAGCCCAGGTCGGTCAACAGGCCGAAGCGCCGCTGACCGTCACTGAATACATATTGCGTCGGTTCTTGCGCATCGTGGGCCACGGCAATGACGCCAATGCTCAAGTCGCCGATCTGCAGTTGCTCACCGCCCGCCAGAAAGCCCGCGGGTTCGATGGGTTTGCGCATCCCGCGCAAGGTGCCGCGACTGAGGTAGACAGGCAGATTGTAGCGCCGAGACAGCAAACCCACGCCATGCACGTGGTCGGCATGTTCGTGGGTCACGAGTATCGCGCTCAGCTGCGCAGGGTTCACACCCAGGCGCAACAGGCGTTTTTCGGTTTCCCGCAGGGAAAAACCACAATCCACCAGCACGTACGTATCAGCGCTGGCTATCAGCGTGCCGTTCCCTTGGCTACCGCTGCCGAGAACGGCAAAACGCATGTGATCAGCCCAAATTGTCCTGAATCACGGTCAACACTTTGCGCGCCACGTCAGCCGGCGCCACGGTGTTGATGTTCTTCTCGACAGTGACCTGAACGCTATCGCCCACCTTGCTCAGGCGAACCTGATAACGCTCGGCGCGGGCTTCAACTTCTTCCTTGTTCGGCGCACTGCCGAACAGGCTGCTGAAGAAGCCTGGTTTGTCGTCTTTCTTCTCGGCCTTTTCAGCCAGGTTGATGTAGTACAGGCCCAGGCTGCGGTTGATGTCTTCAACACGCCATTCGCCCTGCTCCAGTGCACGACCGACGCTCGACCAGGCACGATCCAGGTCGGAACCGACGTTCAGGACAGGGTTGCCACTGCCATCGACGTTCAGGCTGACACGGCTCGGCGTGTCGAAGTCACGGGAGGCCAGCATCGAGACCGAACCGCCCTTCTCCGAGATGCGGCTCATGCTTGCGAGCATGTCGTCGACCAGTGCCGCGTCCAGTCCGGTGTTGACCGAACGATTGGTGAAGGCCACGTCGGCGATGCTGCCGGCAGGACGTTCGGCGGTGACCACATAGATTTCACTGGTGTTGCGCTGCACACCTGGCTCGACACGCACCCGAGCGCGGATTTCGCTATCGGTGCTGACACCTGCCGCGCTCAGGCGCTTGGCCATGGCTGCCGACAGTTCGTCCGAATGTTGCCAGGTTGTGGTGAATTCACCGGTTTGCGGGCGTTGCTCGTCCAGGCGGAAACCGTTGTCCTGGAAGAACTGCACGGCCACTGGCCAAGCTTCTGCAGGCGGGTTTTGCGCCAGGATGGAGCGCGAATCGCCGCTCTTCTGCAGGGAGTAAGCACTGGCGTCGGCTCCGGCCGACAATGGCTGTGGCCGAGGAACGACATACTCACCCTTGGCAGTGTCATCGGCCACGTTGCGCGGGATCGGCAACAGCGGATCCAGACGCTTGGCGGTGCTGACATCCGGTGGCAGTTGCATCGGTGCAGTCTGTTGCGCTTCCAGGTAATCGCTACCACGGTCACGGAAATAACCTTCCGGGCCCCAGATCCATCCGCAGCCACTGGTGCTGGAGATAATCAAGGCAAGTGCGGAAAGTCCGGCCATTCGCTTCATGCGTAGTACTTCCTCAATTAAACCAGGACACCGGACAGGCGCATGGCCTGCCGCAGCGGTTCGTGACATTCGGCGCTGAGCCAGGTGAGCGGCAGACGGATACCGTCCGGCATCAAGCCCATTTCATGCAGCGCCCATTTCACGGGGATAGGGTTGGATTCGATAAACAGGGTTTTATTGAGCGGCATCAGCTTTTCATGAATGGCACGCGCCTTCTCGGCATCGCCGTTGAGGGCCGCGATGCACAGGTCGGCCATTTCGCGCGGGGCGACGTTGGCGGTGACCGAAATATTACCCTTGCCGCCCAGCAGGATCAGCTCGACTGCGGTGGCATCGTCACCGGAGATCACCAGGAAATTGCTGCTGACACCGTCGATGATGGCTTTGGCACGCTTCAGGTCGCCGGTGGCTTCCTTGATACCGATGATGTTCTTGACGGTCGACAGGCGGATCACTGTCTCGGCTTGCATGTCGCACGCGGTGCGACCAGGCACGTTGTAGAGGATCTGCGGGATATCGACGGCTTCGGCGATGGCCTTGAAGTGCTGGTACAAGCCTTCCTGGGTCGGCTTGTTGTAGTACGGCGTGACCAGCAGGCAGGCGTCGGCGCCGGCGTTCTTCGCGTTGGTAGTCAGCTCGATGGCTTCGCGCGTCGAGTTTGCGCCGGTACCGGCGATCACCGGAATGCGACCATTGACCTGCTTCACTACGCGCCGGATCACTTCAATGTGTTCGTTCACATCGAGGGTGGCCGATTCACCTGTAGTGCCGACCGCCACGATGGCGTGGGTGCCGTTTTGCAGGTGAAAGTCCACCAGTTTGCTCAGGCTGTCCCAGTCGAGATTACCTTGTGCATCCATGGGTGTGACCAGTGCCACCATACTGCCCGCAATCATGCAACCGCTCCTGCCGGAAAAAGAGAGCCGTAATGGTACTGGCGCCAAGATGCTTGTACAAGCGAAGTACTGCGCTGCCGCCATTCCCCTTGGCGTCGCTTTTCGCTACCCTTCAGACTTTGATCGGTACTGACAAGCTCGTACGTCGGGTTTCAGCCTCCATTTTCGGCATCACAAGCCCCATTCCAGCGTTGCCACCGCCCGCTCCTGCCATACTGGAGCACGTTGCAACCTGCGCCCGGGACTTTCTGAATTCGCATCCGCAGGCTCGCCCCCGGCAAAACAAGCCGATAGAAGTACCGACCGCTCATCGCTTTAGGAATGCTGCATGTCCACCCCCACAGTTCGCGAACAATTCCTTGTCATCAGTGCCCTCGGCGCCAACCCCATGGAGCTGACTAACGTCCTGTGCCGCGCCAGCCATGAAAACCGCTGCGCCGTGGTCACCTCTCGCCTGACCCGTCACGGCGAGTGCAGTGCGCTGGTCCTCGAAGTCTCCGGCAGCTGGGACGCCCTGGCACGCCTGGAAGGCAGCCTGCCAGTACTGGCAAAACGGCACGCCTTCACGGTCAACGTGGTGCGCAGCGCGGCCCTGGAGAACCGTCCCCAGGCCCTGCCGTACGTCGCCTATGTCAGTTCGGCTTACCGCTCGGACATTATCAACGAGCTGTGCCAGTTCTTCATGGACCACAACGTCGAGCTGGAAAACCTGACCTGCGACACGTATCAGGCTCCGCAAACCGGCGGCACCATGCTCAATGCCACCTTCACCGTGACCCTGCCGGCCGGCGTGCAGATCAGCTGGTTGCGCGATCAGTTCCTGGATTTCGCCGACGCGCTGAACCTGGATGCCCTGATCGAACCGTGGCGCCCACAAAACCCAATGTAAGGAAGCTTTCATGGCCGTTGCCATCGATCAACCGGTTGCCGACTTCGACGCCCCCGCCACCAGCGGGCAAACCGTCAGCCTGGCGGCACTCAAAGGTAAGCAGGTGGTGATCTACTTCTATCCGAAGGACAGCACGCCGGGCTGCACCACTCAAGGCCAGGGCTTTCGCGACCAGCTTGAAGCCTTCAAAGCAGCCAATACCGAAGTGTTCGGCGTTTCCCGCGACAGCCTGAAATCCCATGAGAACTTCAAGGCCAAGCAGGCGTTCACGTTCGAGCTGATCAGCGACAAGGAAGAAGCGCTTTGCCAGCTGTTTGACGTGATCAAATTGAAGAAGCTGTACGGCAAGGAATACATGGGCGTGGATCGCAGCACGTTCCTGATCGACAAGAATGGCGTGCTGCGTCAGGAATGGCGCGGTGTGAAGGTACCGGGACATGTTGATGCGGTGTTGGCGGCTGCTCAGGCGCTGAACAAGGCCTGATTGATCGGGCGCCTGCTCAGGCGCCTTCCCGAGCTGGCTCGGTCCCACATTGGTGCTGCGTTCACCGCAAACGTACCTTTGGGAGCGAGCCTGCTCGCGAAGAGGCCACCCACCTCACCAAACAAATCAGAGCCCCCCCCCCGTTACAACAACGGCGCAACTACTGGCTCTTTGCGCGGCCACGCGTCCAGCACGGCCTTGAACAGGGTCGCCAGGGGAATCGCGAAGAACACCCCCCAGAACCCCCACAACCCGCCAAACAACAACACTGCACAGATGATCGCCACCGGGTGCAGGTTGACCGCTTCCGAAAACAGCAGCGGCACCAGTACGTTGCCGTCCAGCGTCTGGATGATCCCGTAGACCGCCATCAAATAGATGAACTGATCGCTCCAGCCCCACTGGAACAGCGCAATCAAAAGCACCGGAACGGTCACCACCACGGCCCCGACGTAGGGCACCACCACCGACACACCGACCAGCAACGCCAACAGCGCCGCGTAGTTGAGTTCCAGAACGACGAAGGCGATGTAAGTCACACCACCACAAATGAAGATCTCGATGACCTTGCCGCGAATGTAATTGGCGATCTGCCGGTTCATTTCATGGGCGACACGGGTGATCAGCGCTCGCTCGCGAGGCAGGTAGCCGCGCACCCATTGACCGATCATCGCCCGATCCTTGAGGAAGAAAAACACCAAAATCGGCACCAGCACCAGATAGATCATGATGTTGACCAGCAGCGGCAGGCTCGACAGCGAGAACGTCAGCGCCCACTGCCCAAATTTGCCAATCTCGCCCCGCGCCACTTCGATGGCTTGCAGCACCTGCTCGTCGGACACGAGATGCGGATAGCGTTCCGGCAGCAGCAATAACAGCGACTGCCACTTGGCGAGCATGCCGGGCAACTCGTTGAACAAGGTGATCAGTTGATGCCAGAGCAGCGGCACCACAACCACGATGAACACCAGCAGCACGCCCATGAACAACGCAAAGACCAGCCCCACCGCCACCCCGCCCGGTACACGCAGGCGTTCCAGGGTCAGCACCAGCCCTTGCATCAGGTACGCCAGCACCATCCCGGCCAGTACAGGCGCCAGCATACCGCCCAGGGTCAGCACGGCGGTGAACGCCAGGACCAGCAGAACCGCCAGAACCACGGCCTCTTCATCGGAGAAGTAGCGCTGAATCCAGTCGCGTAACACTTTGAACATCAATAATCCTTAAGAACAAATGCCGCAGGTTTCAGGCTTTTTTCAACCAATAGCGGTACACGCCCGCTTCATCTTCTTCACGAAGCAGCGTATGACCGGCCAATCGGGCAAAGGTGCGAAAATCACGCTGTGAGCCCGCATCAGTGGCAATCACCTTGAGTACCGCACCGCTGACCATCCGGTTAAGTTCCATCTTGGCCTTGAGCAACGGCAACGGGCAATTCAAGCCACTGGCGTCCAGTTCAACGTCATGGGCTACAGCGTCGGTCATTGCATCACTCCGGTTCAGGTGGTTGAGCGGCCTAGAATATCTGGTCGCGAGGCTGGTGTCCGGCTACAGTAAGGTCTTTGTCGACTAAGGCTTTGTGCATGACTTTTTTGCGCCCTACCCTGCTGACGCTCGCTTGCCTGCTCGCCTCACCGGGCTTCGCCGACGACCTGCCGTCACTCGGTGACGCCAGTTCTGCCATCGTCTCGCCGCAGCAGGAATATCAGTTGGGCCGCGCGTGGCTGGCACTGTTGCGCAGCCAGGTGTCGCAGCTCAACGACCCCCAGCTCAAGGACTATGTCGAATCCAGCGTCTACCGGCTGGTGGAGACCAGCCAGGTCAATGACCGGCGCCTGGAGTTCATTCTGATCAACAGCCCGCAACTCAACGCCTTTGCGGCGCCGGGCGGGATTGTCGGGGTGAACGGTGGCTTGTTCCTCAATGCCCAGACTGAAGGCGAATATGCCTCGGTACTGGCTCACGAATTGGCTCACTTGTCGCAGCGCCACTTTGCCCGTGGCGTAGAAGCCCAACAGCGCATGCAAGTGCCGATGATGGCCGCGCTGCTGGCCGGGATCGTGATTGCCGCGGCCGGTGCCGGCGATGCCGGGATCGCCGCCATTGCGGGTACACAGGCTGCAGCAATTCAGGAACAGCGGCGTTTCTCGCGCCAGAACGAACAGGAAGCCGACCGTATCGGCATCCTCAATCTGGAAAAGGCCGGTTACGACCCGCGCTCGATGCCCTCAATGTTCGAACGCCTGGGGCGCCAATACCGATTCGACGCCAAGCCACCGGAATTCCTGCTGACTCACCCGGTGACGGAATCGCGTATTGCCGACACCCGCAACCGCGCTGAACAGGCCAAATCGGGCGGTATCGAAGATACCCTGCGCTATCAGCTGATTCGCGCACGGGTTCAACTGATCTATGAGGAAACCCCTGGATTGGGCGCCAAGCGTTTTCGAGCGCAACTGGATGAAAATCCGAAAAGCGATGTCGCTCGCTACGGCCTGGCAATCGCCCAGATCAAGGGCGGGCAGTTGAATGAAGCACGGGGAAATCTAAAGCTACTGCTGGCCAAATCGCCAAACGAGATCATTTACAACCTCGCGCAAATCGATCTGGACATCACCAACAATCGCCTGGCAGACGCGCAAACCCGGGTAGACCGCATGCTGACCCAGTACCCCGGCAACTATCCGCTGAACCAGGTGCGCGTCGACCTGCTACTGAAACAGAACCGCGCCGCCGATGCCGAAAAAGCACTGGAAGGTCTGCTCAAGTCGCGTCCGGACGATCCAGACGTGTGGTACCAGGTGGCCGAGACTCGTGGCCTGTCAGGCAATATCATCGGCCTGCATCAGGCACGTGCCGAGTACTTCGCCCTGGTCGGTGACTATCGCCAGGCTATCCAGCAACTGGATTTCGCCAAACGCAAGGCTGGCAGCAACTTCCCGCTGTCATCGCGAATCGATGCCCGTCAACGAGAGTTGATGGAACAGGAGCGGATGATCAAGGACATGATGGGCTGACGGCTTCGGAAATCATTGATTTCAGGCACAAAAAAACCGCCTCTTTCGAGGCGGTTTTTTATTCAGCCAGCAACCGGATTATTCAGCCAGTTTGAACGTAATGAAGCTGGCGCGACCTTGGCGCAGAACCCGCATCGACACCGAGCGATTCTTCGGCAGCGCCTTGGCGATGTCGGTGAATTGCTGAGTGGATTCGATGGCCTGATTATTCAGGTGAGTAATGACATCGCCCGGCTGCAAGCCGATCATGGCGGCAGGACCGTCCTGAACTTCCTTGATCACCACACCGCCTTTGAGGTCGTAGGTTTTTTTCTGTTCCGCGGTCAGCTCGACGACGGAAACACCGAGACGATTGCTGCTGCTCTCGACGCCCGATTTCGATAGCACACCCAGCTCTTTGTCCTCGTCTGGAATGGCGCCGACCGTCAGCTCGACGTTCTTGCGCTTGCCCTCACGGATCACCTCCAGATTGGCCTTGGAGCCTGCCTTCAGCGCACCCACCAGATGTGGCAGATCGGCGGACATCACGATGGGTTGACCATTCATGGTCAGGATCACGTCGCCAACTTGCAGGCCACCCTTGGCTGCCGGGCCGTCATCCTGGATCTGGGCGACCAGTGCACCGGCCGGTTTATCCAGGCCGAACGACTCGGCCAGATCCTTGTTCACTTCCTGGATCACCACGCCCAACCAGCCACGACTGACTTTGCCACCGCTTTTCAGCTGATTGGAAACGTCCATGGCCACGTCGATAGGAATCGCGAACGACACACCCATGAAGCCGCCGGAACGAGTGTAGATCTGCGAGTTGATCCCGATCACTTCGCCATTCAGGTTGAACAGCGGCCCACCGGAGTTACCCGGGTTGATCGGCACGTCGGTCTGGATGAACGGCACATAGTTTTCGTTCGGCAGGCTGCGGCCGACGGCACTGACGATACCTTGGGTCACCGTGTGGTCAAAGCCGAATGGCGAACCGATCGCTACGACCCATTGGCCAGCCTTCAGATCCTGGGATTTGCCGAGTTTCAGCACCGGCAGATCCTTGCCTTCGATTTTCAGCAGTGCCACGTCGGAGCGCGGGTCGGTACCGATCAACTTGGCCTTCATTTCGCTGCGGTCAGCGAGACGGACGAGAATCTCGTCGGCATCGGCAATCACGTGGTTGTTGGTCAGGATATAGCCGTCAGGCGAGATGATGAAACCCGATCCCAGGGACTGGGCTTCACGCTGACGATCACCGCGAGGGGTGCGCGGTTGTGGAGGCATACCACGCTCAAAAAACTCGCGCAGCATCGGCGGCAAGCCTTCGAGATCGGGCATCTGCTGGTTCACTTTGCGGTCCGGCAGTTTCTGCGTGGTACTGATGTTCACAACTGCCGGCGAAGCTTGCTCGACCAGCTGCGTGAAGTCAGGCAATTCGACCGCTTGTGCAGCGACCGCCTGACCGAGAACCAGCACGGTGGCAAAAATGGAGAGATAAGACTTCAAACGTGGTATCGACATACGGCTCCCGTTACGACGAGCATGGTTAAGCGATATGGATCAAGGAACACCGGGAAAGATACGCCGGTATTTTTGTTCCGGGAACAACAAACAAGGCCAGAGCCGAGGGGCTCTGACCTATAAAAAATTTGGGAGGGATTTGCAACTTGAAATGCTCACGAAACATTTCGATTTCAGCTCACTGCTTGCTGGCAGCGGCATCAGTACGCATGGATAACGCAATTCGTTCCGCGGTGCCAGCCGGAATTTCGCCTACCACGGTCACCATCATCTCGCCTTGTGGCGTGGTCAAGCGCCGGGAAACCGCAACGGTGGGACCCAACTGAGTTCGGGTGTCGGTGACGGCGGCGCCATTCAAAGGCTCCAGGAACACCGAAAAACGCGCCAGGCCATCATCATAGAGCAGGCTACTGACCTGGGTTTTGGTTTGCGGATCCTTGCGTGCCGAACTGCTGGTCAGCTCAAAGCCGGGAGGCAACCAATCCGAATGCCAGACCTGTGCGGCTTTGATCGCCGAAGCCTTGTCGCTGGCGAGGTTGATTGGCTTGCAATCAGTGCCAGGCTGCAAATCACTGTCTGAGGGAACATCGACGGTATCGAGTTGCGTGAATTGGAAGCGCTCCAGCAACTGTCCCTTGTCGTTTAGAAGTAACGACTTGAGCGGCAGGCCGGTTTCTTTATCCAGATGCAGTTCAAACCCGTAACGGTGTTGATCGCGAGGCGTCAGTGAAATAATCACTGCCGCACGCCCAGCCACGCGCGACTTGCCGATGACAGCAAGGTCATACCAGTTCTTGAGCTTTTGTGGATCGAGTGTACGAGCTGCAGAGTTTGGCGAATCCCCCAGCCCGGCTATCAGAGTGCCGCTGACGCATTGAGTATGTCCATCAATGCGTACGACCTCCTGTGCTGAGCCGTCGAGCTGGAGCAAACGCTCGCGGACCTTGCCATCCTGGACGCGGTGCCAGATGTTATGGGTAGAAAAACTACCGTTACGCTCGTAGACAAAAGTACCGTGAAAGCTTTGCTGCTGCTCGGCCTGACCAAGACGGGTCAACCAGTCCTGGGCTTCATCGGCGTGGGCTGGAACAACAAACCAGCCACTCAGCAGAAGCGAAAGTAGAGGTATGGCGCGCATGATCCTCCTTAACGGTTTTCCAGGCTTGCTGCACGAGCGTAAGGCAGAGCGCTCTCAGTACCTTTCAGTGCAGCCTGTTGAGCGTGTTGGCGCAAGTAGCTCGGCAGACGTTGATCGTGCCAGCCCAGCTGACCTTGCAATACGCCGTTGGCCATAGGGCCAGTGGCTTCCGAACCCTCATTATAGCCTGCCAGAACAGCCGGGCCTTTTACTTGAGGAGCGGCCAGATTCTGTTGGGTGGACTGCTGCGCCAGTTCTACACCAGCAATCTCATCCTGGTTGTACAGGCGAACACCTGCCAGTACGGCAACGGTCACCGAAGCAGCCACTGCCAGGCGACCCAGGCTGCGCCATGGACCACGGGAGACTTTTGCCGGAACGGTTTCGTCAGCCAGGGCTGCAGAAACGGCCGCTGCGATATCCAAGCGTGGAAGCAACAGATCCTTGTGCATCGCTGCCCGAGCGATCTGATAACGAGCCCAGGTTTCACGGGTTTCAACATCGTCGCAGGCACTCAGCACCCGACGCAATTCCAATTCGTCCGCTTCGTTATCCATCACTGCGGACAGCGATTCCTGCAGGGCTTCCCGACTCATGGCGTTCCTCTCTTGGCTGTCGCCGCTGTCTTTAGTTTTCCTGCAACAACGGCTGCAGGGCTTTATCGATGGCCTCCCGGGCGCGGAAGATCCGGGAGCGCACGGTGCCCACCGGACATTGCATGACGCTCGCAATGTCCTCGTAACTCAGACCATCGAATTCACGTAAAGTTAAAGCCGTACGCAAATCTTCCGGCAGTTGCTGAATGGTTCGATGGACGGTGCCTTCGATCTCATCCCGCAGCAAAGCTCGTTCTGGCGACTCGAGATCCTTGAGGCCATGATCGCCATCGTAGAACTCTGCATCCTCGGAACTGACATCGCTATCCGGCGGCCGACGGCCGCGTGAAACCAGATAGTTTTTCGCCGTATTAATGGCGATGCGGTAAAGCCACGTATAAAACGCACTGTCTCCGCGAAAATTTCCAAGTGCGCGATACGCCTTGATAAAGGCTTCCTGCGCCACATCCTGGGCTTCATGGGTGTCGTGCACGAAACGCACGATCAACCCGAGAATTTTGTGCTGGTATTTCAGCACTAGCAGATCAAAAGCACGCTTGTCGCCGCGCTGAACGCGTTCGACCAGCTGCTGATCCTCTTCCTGGGTTAGCATGAACACTCCTCGATAAGCTCGGAGGAGGCTTGCATCACTAAACGACCGGGCTTGCAAACATAGACTCGGGCTTTTCGCAAAAGTTCTCCCCCTCCAGGCAAGTTTCCTGCGGCCTCTGAACCGGCACGCACGAAAAGCGCAGCGCGAGATGCCCCGGCTGCGCGAATAATCTTGTCATCGGATTCGCGACAAGGATCCAGCTGCAGATCCTCCACTGAAACCGACACTGTCCCTTTTATCAGGCAACCGTCTATTGATCTTGGGCCTTTGGCAAAAGTTCCAAATATTTATAGCTGCGCGAAACCGACATTGTGCAACCGTGAAGCGAAAAAGACTGTTAAATCCGCGATACAGTCCTCTTGTCGCCGAACCGACCAAGTATCCATCCGACGAAGCGTCCGGTTTTTTCCGTCACAGTAGTTTCACAATGCCATATGGACCCGGCTATTGTGCCGCTCCCCCCCTCTATATACTAGTGGGCTGTGCGGTTGCCTGACCTTGCATGTCCAGATGTCCAGCGCCTCCCCCGACCCGGGTCGCCTTGAGCGGAATCCTGAAATGAGCCAACAGTTTCAACACGATGTTCTGGTAATTGGCAGCGGTGCTGCCGGCTTGAGCCTTGCGCTGACCTTACCCGGTCATTTACGCATCGCCGTACTGAGCAAAGGCGACCTCGCCAACGGCTCGACGTTCTGGGCCCAGGGCGGCGTTGCTGCCGTGCTGGACGACACCGACACTGTCGAATCCCACGTCGACGACACTCTTAATGCCGGCGGTGGCCTGTGCCACGAAGACGCTGTGCGTTTTACCGTCGAACACAGTAAAGAAGCGATTCAATGGCTGATCGATCAGGGCGTACCCTTTACCCGCGATGAACAGTCCGGCACTGAGGATGGCGGATTCGAATTCCACCTGACTCGCGAAGGCGGCCACAGTCATCGACGGATCATTCATGCCGCCGATGCCACCGGGGCGGCCATTTTCAGGACACTACTGACCCAAGCCACACAGCGGCCGAACATCGAACTGCTGGAACAGCGGGTGGCTATCGACCTGATTACGGAAAAACGCCTCGGACTCGAGGGCGAGCGCTGCCTGGGTGCCTATGTACTCAACCGTGGCACCGGCGAAGTCGACACCTACGGCGCCCGTTTCGTGATCCTCGCTTCCGGCGGCGCAGCCAAGGTCTACCTCTACACCAGCAATCCCGACGGTGCGTGCGGTGACGGTATCGCTATGGCTTGGCGTTCGGGCTGTCGGGTGGCAAACCTGGAATTCAACCAGTTCCACCCCACTTGCCTGTATCACCCGCAAGCCAAGAGCTTCCTGATCACCGAAGCCCTGCGCGGCGAAGGTGCGCACCTGAAACTGCCCAACGGCGAGCGTTTCATGCAGCGCTTCGATCCAAGGGCCGAACTCGCCCCGAGGGACATCGTCGCACGGGCCATCGACCATGAAATGAAGCGTCTGGGCGTCGATTGCGTTTACCTGGACATCAGTCACAAATCCGAAGCGTTCATCAAGTCGCACTTCCCGACCGTGTACGAACGCTGCCTCGAGTTTTCCATCGACATCACCAAACAACCGATTCCAGTGGTGCCGGCGGCGCACTACACCTGTGGCGGCGTCATGGTCGACCAGCAAGGCCGCACCGATGTGCCGGGGTTGTACGCGATTGGCGAAACCAGCTTCACGGGCCTGCACGGCGCCAATCGCATGGCCAGTAACTCTTTGCTGGAATGTTTTGTTTACGCCCGTTCGGCGGCGGCGGACATCATGGAGCAGCTGCCGCAGGTTTCAACCCCTGTCGCCCTGCCCGCCTGGGACGCGAGCCAGGTGACCGACTCTGATGAAGACGTGATCATTGCGCACAACTGGGATGAATTGCGGCGCTTCATGTGGGACTACGTCGGCATCGTGCGTACCAACAAGCGCTTGCAGCGGGCCCAGCATCGAGTACGCCTGCTGCTCGACGAAATCGACGAGTTCTACAGCAACTACAAGGTCAGCCGGGACTTGATCGAACTGCGTAACCTGGCCCAGGTCGCCGAACTGATGATCCTCTCAGCCATGGAGCGCAAGGAAAGTCGCGGCCTGCATTACACACTCGACTACCCGAACATGTTGCCAGTGGCCCTGGACACTATTCTGGTGCCGCCCACCTACGCCGACTGAACTTGAGCCGGACCCGCAGGCGTCGGTGCAGATCCGTCGCCTGCGAATCCCGGGGCACGCAAATGGCCCTGACTCGCCGCTCACCGCGCAAACGAAAGCGCAGCACAACGCCCCATGGCAACGCCAGGCTGTCCGGTCTCAACTGTACCGGCTGCCACCCCGCTGCCTGACTCCACAACTGCCAGCCCTCGGCGTCGCGCCGCAAGCCACGGAACGCGTGTGGATGCGTCAGCAGTATCTGACGCGGCAGCGTCCAGGCGGCGTGCAACAGGCAACAAAAAGCACCGAACAAACAAGTCCAAAGCGGAATGGAAAGCAAAAAAAACGAACCCAGCACAGACAACTGGGCCAAAAGATAGGCCGCCAGCAAATGCCGTGAGGCATGCCAGCGGCATTCGAACGAATTACTTGGGCTGGACACGATCCAGAATCATGCGAACCATGCGCTGAAGCTCCGGATCTTCCGATTCGGCACGCTCCATGAACCAGCCGAACATGTCCTGATCTTCGCATTCGAGCAACCTGACGTAGCAGGCGCGATCCACTTCGTTGAGGTGCGGATAGACCTCTTTCACAAACGGCACCAGCAACACGTCAAGCTCAAGCATGCCGCGGCGGCTGTGCCAGTAGAGGCGATTCAGTTCAACATCTTCGACCATGGAGCGCTCCTCAAATAGGCCGCAAGTATACAGCCCCGCGCCTCATCGAACAGTCGGCTTTGGTCGGTCACCGACGATCCTTTGTGAACTACCCATTTCGAGGGCGCCCCCTTATCATGTCCGCCAGACTCTTTACCCTGCGATGACCCATGGCCGATTCTGCTTTTTTCTGCACGCTGTCTCATGAAGGTGTTCTGGCGGTCCGCGGCGCGGACGCCGGCAAGTTCCTGCAAGGCCAATTGACCTGCAATCTCAATTACCTGAGCGACACCCAGGCCAGCCTCGGTGCGCGCTGCACGCAGAAAGGCCGGATGCAATCGAGCTTCCGCATTCTGCTCGAAGGCGATGGTGTACTCCTGGCCATGGCCCGCGAACTGCTGGAACCGCAATTGGCGGACCTGAAGAAGTACGCGGTGTTCTCCAAGTCCAAGTTGACCGACGAAAGCGCCGCCTGGGTTCGCTTCGGCGTTGAACAGGGCGATGCAGCACTCAATAGCCTTGGGCTTGGGTTGCCGGCAGAAACCGACAGCGTTGCGCGCCACGACGGACTGATCGCCATTCGTGTTTCACCTGAACGGGCCGAACTCTGGGTCGCCGCCGATCAAGCCGATGCCATCAAGGGCAAACTGTCCGCCCTGCTGGCGGAAGGTGATCTGAACCGATGGCTGCTGGGCCAGGTCCGCGCCGGAATCGGCCAGGTGATGCCAGGCACCCGCGAGTTGTTCATCCCGCAAATGCTCAATCTGCAAGCCGTCGGTGGCGTGAGTTTCAAAAAAGGCTGCTACACCGGCCAGGAAATCGTCGCGCGCATGCAGTACCTGGGAAAACTCAAGCGTCGCCTGTATCGCGTGCGATTGGATGCCAGCGAACTGCCGGAACCCGGTACCCAACTGTTTTCCCCAAGCCACGCCAGTTCGATCGGTGAAGTGGTGCTGGCTGCCAGTACCGGTCAGCACATCGAACTGCTGGCGGTGTTGCAAGCCGAAGCGGCCGAGGCCGGTGATATCCACGTCGGCGCGCTTGATGGCCCTGCCCTGCACTTGCTCGACCTGCCTTACCAACTGGACCGCGACCGCGAAATCCAGCGTTAACCGCAGTATTTTTTTGCGACACCTAGAGAAACGAAATGAGTGAGCTGGCGGAAAAGGTCCAGAGGGATTTGGTTGAGGCCATCGATAATGATGACCTGGTCCTGCCGACATTACCGGAAGTGGCTTTGCAGATTCGCAAGGCCGCTGAAGATCCGGAAATCAGCATCAGCACCCTGAGCAAAGTGATCGGCCGCGATGCCGCGCTGTCGGCGCGCCTGATCAAAGTGGTCAATAGTCCCTTGCTGCGCGCCACCCAGGAAGTCACCGACTTGCACACGGCGATCACACGCCTGGGCATCAACTACAGCAGCAACCTGGCCATCGGCCTGGTCATGGAGCAGATTTTCCATGCCCGTTCCGAAGTAGTGGAACAGAAGATGCGCGAAGTCTGGCGCAAGAGTCTGGAAATCGCCGGCGTCAGTTATGCGTTGTGCCGCAGCTATACCCAGCTCAAGCCCGATCAGGCAGCCCTTGGCGGGTTGGTGCATCAGATCGGTGTACTGCCGATCCTGACCTACGCCGAAGATCACTACGAACTGCTGTCGGACCCGGTCAGCCTCAACCATGTGATCGATCACATTCACCCGTTGCTCGGCGACAAGCTGCTCAGGGTTTGGGAGTTTCCGGACATGCTGGTGCAAGTGCCGCAGCTGTATCTGAATTTCAAGCGACAGTCCGGGCAGATCGATTACGTCGACCTGGTGCAAGTGGCCAGCCTGTATTGCCACAAAGACACCGATCACCCGATCTCGCGCATTGATCCTTTCAGCGTGCCGGCCTTCATCAAGCTCGGGATCGATCCGGACAACAAGGTGATGTGCGCCGACCTGGAAGAAACGCGTTCGATGTTTTACTGATCCAGGAGCGCGAAGAGGCCACCTCACTCCCCGGCAATAAAACTCACCCGCACTTTCAACCCCGCCCTCTCGCCATCGTGCAGGCTGATCTGTGCCAGGTGCGCGCGGCAGATCTCGCCGACAATCGCCAAGCCCAAACCTGATCCGGCCACTTGCTGGTTGCGTCGGTAAAAGCGCTCGAATACCCGGTCACGCTCATCCAGGGGAATGCCCGGGCCATCGTCCTCGACCTCCAGCACCGCCGGCGCCGAGACCCGCAGAATGACGTTGCCGCCTGGAGGTGTGTGGGCCAGCGCGTTATCCACCAAATTGCTCAACAGTTCGTTCAACAAGGTCGGCTCGCCCCGCAGCCATACCGGCTCGTCCGCTTCCAGCGCCAGCGCCACCCCGCGCTTGTGGGCCAGCGGTGCCATGGCCATGCCCAGTTCACGCGCCAGTTGACTCAGATCCAGCAACTGCGCACCGCCCTCGGCAATCGCCCGGGCGCCATTTTCGACCCGCGCCAGCGAAAGCAACTGGTTGGCCAGATGGGTCAAGCGATCGGTACTCTGGGCGGCGGTTTCCAGGGTACTGCGCCAGGTTTCGGGCTCGTTCGCCCGCAGGCCAAGCTCAAGTCGCGCCTTGAGGGCTGCCAGCGGCGTACGCAGTTCATGGGCGGCGTCGGCGATGAATTGCGCCTGACGCTCGAATTGCTCACGCAGGCGTTCGGTAAAGTGATTCAGTGCACGCACCAGCGGCCACAGCTCACGCTGGACTTCCACCAACGGCAACGGACGCAGATCATCGGATTGCCGTTCTTCCACCGCCGTGCGCAAGCGCTCCAGGGGGCGCAGCGCGGCGCTGACGGCAAACCACACCAACAGCAGCGCACCGACTGCCAGCATGCCCAAGCGCAGCAAGGTATCCGCCGCCAGGCTGCGCGCCATGCTCACCCGCGCCTCATCGGTTTCCGCGACACGAATTTCCGCCATGCCATTCATGTTCGGTTCGCTGACCGGTTTGAGCAGGCTGACCACCCGCACGTTCTGCCCGCGATAGGTAGCGTTGTAAAAACGCGCCAGTGCCGGGTAGTCATCGGTGCGCGGTGTTCCGGGAGGTGGAGCGGGTAGGTTTTCGTAACCGGAAATCAGGTTCTGGTGGATGTCGTTGACCAGGTAAAAAATCCGCCCGGCGCTGTCGTAGGCGAAGGTATCCAGCGCCACGTAAGGCACGTCGGCGCTGAGCGTCCCGTCACGTTGGGAAACACCTGCCGCAATGGTCCGCGCCGAGGCCAGCAAGGTCCGGTCATAGGCGGTATCGGCGGCCTCGCGACCATTCCAATAGGCGCTCAAGCCGCTGGCCAGCATCAACACCACCAGCAACAGCGCCAGGTTCCACAGCAGGCGCCAACGCAGGCTGCTGGGCTTATGCATCGCGGCTTTCCAGCAAATAACCGAGACCGCGGAAAGTCACGATGGCGACGGGCTGACCGTCGAGTTTCTTGCGCAAGCGATGCACATAGATTTCGATGGCGTCGGGGCTAGCCTCCTCGTCCAGACCGAAGACCTGAGAGGCCAGTTGCTCCTTGCTCATCACCCGGCCGGGACGAGCGATCAGTGCTTCAAGCACGGCCTGCTCGCGGGAGGTCAGGGTCAGCAACTCTTCACCGAGGGTGAAGCGCCGGGTGTCCAGGTCATAGGCCAGCACGCCACAGCGTTGCAGCCGCTCACCGCCCAGCACGCTACGGCGCAACAAGGCTTTGACCCGGGCTTCGAGTTCGGTGAGCTCGAAAGGCTTGGCCAGGTAATCGTCGGCGCCGAGGTTAAGGCCGTGGACACGATCCTTCACATCGCTGCGCGCGGTCAGCATCAGCACCGGCAAGTTCTTTCCCCGCGCGCGCAGACGCGCCAGCACTTCGAAACCATCCATGCGCGGCAGGCCGACATCGAGGATCGCCATGGCG
Source organism: Pseudomonas sp. G(2018) (assembly GCF_005502415.1). NCBI lineage: Bacteria > Pseudomonadati > Pseudomonadota > Gammaproteobacteria > Pseudomonadales > Pseudomonadaceae > Pseudomonas > Pseudomonas sp. G(2018). The sequence goes on from NZ_SCOO01000004.1 coordinate 243,213, forward strand.
TATTCCTCGCTGCCCAGCGCCAGGTCGGCAGCCACGCCGTCGTGCAGCACATCCACGGTCAACCCGGTGCTCTTGAGCGCCTGGGCGACGCTTTCGGCGAGCTGCAGATGGTCTTCGACGAGCAGAACACGCATGGATCTTTACCTCATTCAGGGATGGTCGACGCCATTCTTTGGCGCGGAGTTTACAGCCACCTCCGCTGCTGTGAAGCCCGCAAAGCCGTTAAAGCCTGATGAAAGGTTAGCGAAAGGTTGGCTGGTTAGAGTCGAGTTACGGAATGTTTCAAGTTCCGACGCTGCTGCCACACAGCGACCCGAAAAACGCCTCGAAGCGTTTTCGACCAATAAGAACAATAAACGGAGTACGTCACCCATGCAGTCCTTGCAGACCCAGGCTCGCGCGCCTGCCCGCCTCTCCCGTTTCAGCCACACCGCCCTTGCCAGTGCTGCCGCGCTTGCCGGCTTTTCGCCGTTGAGCCAGGCCGATTTCATCGAAGACAGTTCGGCCACTTTCGAAACCCGCAATATGTACTTCAACCGCGATTTTCGCGACGGCACCAGCGCCCAGCAGTCCAAGCGTGATGAATGGGCCCAGGGTTTCATGCTCAACCTTCAATCGGGTTACACCGACGGCACCGTGGGGTTCGGGGTCGATGCACTGGGCATGTTGGGGGTCAAGCTCGATTCCAGTCCTGACCGAACAGGAACTGGCCTGTTGCCGACCCACGATGACGGGCGCGCGGCTGACGAATACTCCAAACTGGGCCTGACCGGCAAAGTGAAGGTCTCCGCCACCGAGTTGAAAATCGGCAGCCTGATACCGGAATTGCCGATCCTCAAGCCAAACGATGGGCGCATCCTGCCGCAGACGTTTGAAGGCGGCCTGCTGACGTCCAAAGAGATCAAGAACCTGACCTTCACCGGTGGGCGCCTGGAAAAAGCCAAGGACCGCGACAGCACGGATTTCGAGGACATCGCCCTCAACAACAAGAACAGCCGTTTCGCCGGCACGGTTGCGGGCAAGCATTTCGACTTTGGCGGCGTGGACTACAAGTTCACCGACAAAATCACCGGCAGTTACCACTTCGCGCAACTCGATGAAGTCTATAACCAGCATTTCCTCGGTGTGATTGCCTCGCAGCCGTTCGGGCCAGGGACCTTCGGTACCGATTTGCGCCTGGCCATCAGTGATGACGAGGGTGCAGCCCGTGGCGGCAAGATCGACAACAAATCCCTCAATGGCCTGGTGAGTTACGCCTTGAGCGGGCACAAGTTCAGCGCCGGCTATCAGCACATGTCCGGCGACAGCGCGTTCCCCTATGTGGATGGTGCCGACCCGTACCTGGTCAACTTCGTGCAAATCAACGACTTTGCCGGCGCCGAAGAGCGCTCATGGCAGGCACGTTATGACTACGACTTCGCCAAACTCGGCGTTCCCGGCCTGAGTTTCATGAGCCGTTACTTGAGCGGTGACAACATCAAACTCAAGAACGGTGACGAAGGCAAAGAGTGGGAACGCAATACCGAGATCAAGTACGTCGTGCAAAGTGGCGCCCTCAAGGACGTCGCCGTACGCCTGCGCAATGCCACTTACCGCTCCAATTATTCTGCTCGCGATGCCGACGAAGTGCGTCTGCTGGTGAGCTATAGCGTTGCCCTTTGGTAATTCAGTACGTCCATAACAAAAACTCCCAAGGAGACTTGAATGAACCTGTCAATGCGTAAAAAAGTAGCCCTCGCCGCCAGCTGCATGTTGTTCGCCGGCCAACTGATGGCTGAACCCAAGCGCCCGGAATGCATCGCCCCGGCGTCCCCTGGCGGCGGTTTCGACCTGACCTGCAAACTGGCGCAAAGCGCGCTGGTGAATGAAAAGCTGCTGACCAAGCCGATGCGTGTGACCTACATGCCCGGCGGTGTCGGCGCGGTGGCCTACAACGCGGTGGTTGCCCAGCGCCCGGCGGATGCCGGGACCCTGGTGGCCTGGTCCAGCGGTTCGCTGCTGAACCTGGCGCAGGGCAAGTTCGGTCGTTTCGATGAAACCAACGTGCGCTGGCTCGCGGCCGTCGGCACCAGCTATGGCGCCATCGCGGTGAAAAGCGATTCGCCCTACAAGACCCTGGACGATCTGGTACAGGCTCTGAAGAAAGACCCGAGCAAAGTGGTGATCGGTTCCGGTGGCACCGTCGGCAGCCAGGACTGGATGCAGACCGCCCTGATTGCCAAGGCCGCCGGGATCAACCCGCGCGACCTGCGTTATGTCGCCCTCGAAGGCGGCGGTGAAATCGCCACGGCCCTGCTTGGCGGCCACATCCAGGTTGGCAGCACCGACATCTCCGACTCCATGCCGCATATCCAGAGCGGTGACATGCGCCTGCTGGCGGTGTTCTCCGACAAGCGTCTGGACGAGCCGGAAATGAAAGACATTCCAACCGCCAAAGAGCAAGGCTACGACATCGTCTGGCCGGTGGTTCGCGGTTTCTACCTGGGGCCGAAAGTCAGCGACGAAGACTACGCCTGGTGGAAGGACTCCTTCGACAAGCTGCTGGCGTCCGAAGACTTCGCCAAGCTGCGCGATCAGCGTGAACTGTTCCCGTTCGCCATGACCGGCCAGGAGCTGGACACCTACGTGAAGAAACAGGTCGCGGACTACAAGGTACTGGCCAAAGAGTTCGGCCTGATCCAGTGATCGTCACTGTCTAGCGGCCACGGTTCCGTTTTGCGGGGCCGTGGCACAGGAGTTCCCCATGCTCTTACAACGCATTTTTGCTTCGGTGCTGTTGCTGGCCTGCCTCAGCCTGGTGCTGATGGCCTGGCCCTATCAGGCACCTTTTTCCTACGAACCGATCGGCCCTCGGGCTTTCCCCTTGTTGATGCTGGGGCTGATGGGCCTGGCGCTGGTTTACATGGTGTATCGCCCCTCGCCGATCAAGCACACCGATGAAGATCCACCGATGGATCGCGAGACCCTGAGCAAGATTGGTGTCTGCGTGCTGTTGCTGCTGGTTTTCGCCGGGCTGTTCGAACCGCTGGGCTTCATCCTCAGCAGCATGCTGGTAGGCATTCCGATGGCACGCCTGTACGGCGGGCGTTGGTTGCCGGGCGCGGTGATCATCAGCCTGATGAGCGTCGGCCTGTACCTGCTGTTCGACAAAGTCATGGACGTGCCACTGCCTCTGGGCCTGCTCGACGTTCTGGAGAACTGATATGGATACGCTTGGTTATTTGAGTCACGGCTTTGGCGTCGCACTGACCCCTTACAACCTGGTGACCGCGCTCAGCGGCACATTGATCGGTACGATCGTCGGCCTGTTGCCGGGGCTGGGGCCGATCAACGGCGTGGCATTGCTGATCCCGATCGCCTTCGCCCTGGGCCTGCCGCCGGAGTCGGCGCTGATCCTGTTGGCCGCGGTGTACCTGGGTTGCGAATACGGCGGCCGGATCAGCTCGATTCTGCTGAACATTCCAGGCGAAGCCTCCACCGTGATGACCACCCTCGACGGTTATCCGATGGCCCGCCAGGGCCTGGCCGGTGTGGCGCTGTCGCTGTCGGCCTGGAGTTCGTTCATCGGTGCATTCATTGCGACCTGCGGCATGGTGGTGTTCGCGCCGATGCTGGCGAAATGGGCGATTGCCTTCGGCCCGGCGGAATACTTCGTGCTGATGGTGTTTGCGATTGTCTGCCTCGGCGGCATGGCCGGCGACCGTCCTCTGAAGACATTCGTTGCAGCGCTGATCGGCCTGTTCCTGTCGACCGTCGGCATTGATGCCAACAGCGGTGTTTACCGGTTCACCGGCGATAACATTCACCTCACCGACGGCATTCAGTTCGTGGTGCTGGTGCTCGGCCTGTTCTCCATCAGCGAAATCCTGTTGCTGCTGGAAAAAACCCACCGTGGCCAGGAAGCCTTCCAGGCCACCGGCCGGATGCTGTTCAACTTCAAGGAAGCCGCGTCGGTGTTCTGGGTGAACATGCGTTGCGGGGTGCTCGGCTTCATCATGGGCGTACTGCCGGGAGCCGGCGCGACGCTGGCCAGCGCCGTGGCCTACATGACCGAGAAACGCATCGCCGGGCCAAACGGCAAATTCGGCCAGGGTGACAAGCGCGGCCTCGCAGCCCCGGAAACCGCCATCGGTGCCGAAGCCTGCGGTGCGCTGGTGCCGATGCTGACCCTCGGCGTTCCGGGTTCGGGCACCACGGCGGTGATGATCGGCGCGCTGTCGCTGTACAACATCACGCCGGGTCCGCTGCTGTTTCAACAGCAACCGGATATCGTCTGGGGCCTGATCGCGTCGTTGTTTATCGCCAACATCATGCTGGTGATCCTCAACATTCCGATGATCCGTATCTTCACCAAGATTCTCGCCGTACCGAACTGGGCGCTGGTACCGATGATCGCCATCATCACCGCCATCGGTGTGTATGCGGTGCATGCCACCACCTTCGATCTGTTCCTGATGATCGGTATCGGCATCTTCGGCTACATCCTGCGCAAGCTGGACTTCCCGTTGTCGCCGGTTTTGCTGGGCTTCATCCTCGGAGGCTTGATGGAGCAGAACCTGCGTCGGGCTTTGTCGATTTCCAACGGTTCGCTGGATATTCTCTGGTCGAGCGGAATCACCATGGGTGTCTGGGGGTTGATCGTGGTCATGTTGCTGGTGCCGATTGTGCGCATCTGGCGCAAACGTTCGGTTGCTCGGCGCGTCATTGCCGATGTCTGATCGGACACCGTTCAAAGCGTGGTGGGGCACACCACTGGTCGGCCTGCTGGGCGGTTACCTCGCCAGCCAGGTCGGCTGGCCGCTGCCATGGATGGTGGGCTCGTTGCTGGCGATCATCCTGGTTCGCTGCCTGACGCCCTGGCAACTGGCGGAAATCCCTGGCGGCCGCAAGTGCGGTCAGTGGATCGTCGGCATCGGTATTGGCCTGCACTTCACCCCGGTGGTGATGGAGCAGGTTTTGAGTCATTTCGGCCTGATCTTCTTCGGTGCGTTGGTCACCAGCCTGTCCGCGGTGGTCGGGGTCTGGCTGATGCGGCGCACCGGCGAAGACCGCGCCACGGCGTTCTTCTCCAGCATGCCCGGCGGCTCCGGGGAGATGGTCAACCTCGGCGCCCGCAACGGTGCGGTACTCAGCCGGGTCGCTGCCGGCCAGAGCTTGCGGGTGTTGGTGGTGGTGCTGTGTGTGCCGGCTGCATTCAAATATCTGTTGGGCGACGGCACGCCTATTTCCCACGCCGGCAGCATCGATTGGCGCTGGCTGGCGATCTTGTTTCCCGCAGGCGCATTGGCCGCCTGGATCTGGGAACGTTTGCGTCAACCCAACCCATGGCTGTTCGGGCCGCTGCTGGTGAGTGCAACGGTCAGCATCGGTTGGGACCTGCATATCGGATTGCCCGACGGCGGCAGCCAGATCGGTCAATGGCTGATCGGCAGCGGCTTGGGCTGTCACTTCAACCGGCAGTTTTTCCGTCGCGCGCCCTCGTTCATGGGCCGGACGTTGGTTGGCACGGTGTTGACCATGTTGATCGCGACGGCGGCGGCATTGGGTTTGAGTGCCCTGACCCACCTGGATTTGCGCTCGCTGACCCTGGGCATGATGCCCGGAGGCATTGCGGAAATGAGCCTGACGGCGGAAACCCTGCAACTGTCGGTGCCGCTGGTGACGGCGATGCAGGTGATGCGGCTGCTGTTTGTGTTGTTTCTGGCGGAGCCGTTGTTCAGGTATTGGAACCGCAACCCGGATTCTGTCTGAAAGACCGAGTTGCCTGCTCGCGAAGGGGCCATCACGGACACCACATCAAACCGGCGGCAACCGCCAATCGATCGGCGTCTCGCCATTCTGTTCCAGGAACTTGTTGGTCCGGCTGAAGTGTCCGCAACCGAGGAAGCCTCGATAGGCCGACAGCGGTGATGGGTGCACAGACGTCAGCACCAAATGTTTGGTGGCGTCGATCAGCTTCTGCTTGCTCTGGGCATGGGCGCCCCACAGCATAAACACCAGATGCGATTGCTGTTGGCTGACCACTTCAATGATCCGATCCGTGAAAAACTGCCAGCCCTTGTCCTTGTGCGCGTTGGCGTTGGCGCGCTCGACGGTCATGGTGGTGTTGAGCATCAGCACGCCCTGCTCGGCCCAGCTCTGCAAGTAGCCGTGGTTGGGGATGTCGATGTTCAGGTCGCGTTTCAACTCTTTATAGATGTTCACCAGCGACGGCGGTGCCGGCACTCCCGGTTGCACCGAGAAGCACAAGCCATGGGCCTGGCCCGGGCCGTGATACGGGTCCTGGCCGAGGATCACCACCTTGACCTTGTCCAGCGGCGTGGAATTGAGCGCGTTGAAGATCATCGGGCCTGGTGGATAGATTTCCTTGCCGGCCGCCCGCTCCTGCTGCAGGAAATTTCGCAACTCTGCCATATAGGGCTGGTCGAATTCCGCACGCAGTGCCTCCTTCCAGCTCGGTTCGAGTTTGATACGGTCGTCAGCAGTCATGGTCATATCCGGCAAAAACAATGGGGCGAACCCTAAGAAGCCTCACCACGCTTGTCAATTGATCTGACGCAGATCCGGCACTTTCCCACACAGCGATCATACTTAACCCTCAAATTCCCGATCGAGGTCACGATGAATCTGCACTTCGAAGAACTCACCGGCACCGACGGCGCCCGCATCGGCGTTGCCACCCTCAACGCAGAAAAGTCGCTCAACGCCCTATCCTTGCCGATGATCAACGCCCTGCGCGACCGACTGGACGCCTGGGCCAAGGAGCCGCAAATCGTCTGCGTCCTGCTGCGCGGCAACGGCGCCAAGGCCTTCTGCGCCGGCGGCGAAGTGCGCAGTCTGGTGGAGGCCTGCCGCGCCCATCCGGGTGAAGTGCCGACGCTGGCCGCTCATTTCTTCAACTCGGAATACCGCCTGGACTTCAGCCTGCACACTTACCCTAAACCGTTGATCTGCTGGGGGCACGGTTATGTACTCGGCGGCGGCATGGGTCTGCTGCAGGGGGCAAGCACTCGCATTGTCACGCCGAGCAGTCGATTGGCGATGCCGGAGATCAGTATCGGCCTGTATCCGGACGTCGGCGCCAGTTGGTTCCTGTCGCGCCTGCCCGGCAAGCTCGGCGTGTTTCTCGGCTTGACCGGCGCCCACATGAACGGTCGTGATGCGATCGATCTGGACCTGGCCGACCGCTTCCTGCTCGATGAACAGCAGGAAGTGCTGATCGAAGGTTTGTTGCAGCTCAACTGGCAGGAACAGACGCCGATGCAGCTCAATAGTCTGCTCAAGGCCTTGCAGCAGGAAGCCGTCGACCAGATGCCTGAAGCCCAGTGGTTGCCGCGTCGCCAGCGTATCGATGAACTGCTGGATGTCAGCGATGTGCGTTGTGCCTGGAAGGCCATCAGCGGGCTACGTGACAGCACCGACCTGCTGCTCAGCCGCGCCGCGCGGACTATGAGCGAGGGCTCGCCGCTGACCGCTCATCTGGTGTGGGAACAGATCATCCGCGCCCGGCATATGTCGCTGGCGCAAGTCTTTCAGATGGAATACACCCTGAGCCTCAATTGCTGTCGGCATCCGGAGTTCAGCGAAGGTGTGCGAGCGCGGCTGATCGACAAGGACCAGAAACCGCATTGGCACTGGCCGGACATCAACAATGTGCCGGATGCGGTGGTCCAGGCGCATTTTCACAAGGTTTGGGAGGGGCGGCATCCATTGGCAGACTTGTCGGAGTACCAATAACAACTGTGGGAGCGAGCCTGCTCGCTCCCACAGGGAATTGCGTTTACACCGGATTAGCGGTGATTACCCCGGCCGTCGTGATCGCCGCGTCCATTGCGGCCGCCTCGACGATCGTGATTGTCGTTTCGTCCGCGACGATGATCATTGTCCCAGCCGCCACGGTTGCGACCGTCCCAACCATGGTTCTGATGCACCCTGTAGTCAGGCCGTGACTGATAGTAACGAGGAACCGGCTGGTAATAACGCGGTGCCGGTTGATAGACCCGCGGCTGGTGGTAATAGCGCGGCGTCGGCTGGTAATACCTGGCAGGCGGCGCGTAGTACCGGCGCGGTGGTGTGTAGTACCCGCCGTTGTAGTAAGGCCCGCCGCTGGAGTAATAGGCTGGCGCCGGCGATGTATAGACCTCTGAACTGTAGTAACTGACTCCTCCATCGGAATAAGGCACGCATCCACTCAGGGACAAAGCCAACACAGCCATCAGTAGAATTTGGCGATGCATAGCGGCCTCCTGGACCGCGAGTGAGCCACACCAGCGACGCTGGCAGGCGACAGTCGAATGTTGTGCAACTGTCGAAACATCTGACATCGATTTCGGAATCTGGTGCGATCACGCAACAAGTTGAAACATGTCGCCGATGAAAGGTTTTTCATCTATTCACGCGCTGATTAGTGGCGTCCCCCGCGATATCCACCGCCGTAATAACGTGGCGCGTGGCCGCCCCAGTAGTAATAGCGATAGCCACCGTAAAAGCGTGGGCCATGGTAGTAACGCGGGCCGTAATAGTAGGAATAAGGCGAATAACCAGGATAATAATAAGGGGCGGGATACACGACGTCGTAGCCACCGGCGTAGTAATAACAACCGGACAATCCAAGACCCAACGCAGCACCGAGCAACAGTCGTCGAAACATGGCGGCCTCCTGAAAGACCCGCAGCCGGAACAGGCCGACTGACTCCTGTTTTGACTCACAATCCCCTATCAAGTGCGCCGCCAGGCCAACCTTCGGATCAGTGGCCGAGACGTCCCATTGCGGTGCGCAGGCGCACCATCACAACGCATCAACCTGGCTCCCTGCCACAGCATCATTCGACCAATCCCCCACGCCAGAGCGCTTCAGTCGACTTGGCACGGCTCTCGCTTTAGCAACAGCGTGCAGGAGTCATCACAGGTTCGCGGCACCACAATTTGCAATGGCTGACTAGGGTTCCGGCTCGCAATCGCGAGTGACTGGTCCGAGAGTTGGCGACCTCCAGTTGAGGTTACACGGCGGGACAAAAGCCCGGGAGACAAGCCACCGTTCGCGGTGCCGCGTTGCCTCCTGCCCGCCCCTGATCAACTGGAGAACCACCATGCCCCAGCTTCGCTTACCCACCCTGCTCGCCGCTGCCTTCGCAGCCTTCGTCAGCTTCTCTTCCCAGGCCGCGCAAAAAGATCACTTCAGTGTCTGCTGGACCATCTATGCCGGCTGGATGCCCTGGGAGTACGCCGGCAGCCAGGGCATCGTCGACAAATGGGCGAAGAAGTACGGCATCAAGATCGATGTGGTGCAGCTCAACGACTACGTCGAATCCATCAATCAGTACACCGCCGGCCAGTTCGACGGTTGCACAATGACCAACATGGATGCCCTGACCATCCCGGCGGCCGGTGGCGTCGACAGCACCGCGCTGATCATCAGCGATTTCTCCAACGGCAACGACGGCATCGTACTCAAGGGCGAAGGCAAGAAAGTCGCCGACCTCAAGGGCATGGACGTCAATCTGGTGGAGCTGTCGGTGTCCCACTATCTGCTGGCCAGGGCCCTGGATTCGGTGGACCTCACCGAGAAAGACCTGAAAGTGGTCAACACCTCCGACGCCGACATCTCGGCCGCCTTTAACACCGATCAGGTCAACGCTGTCACCACCTGGAACCCGATGCTTTCGGACATCAAGGCCAAACCGGCAGTGACCGAAGTCTTCAACTCCAGCCAGATACCCGGCGAAATCATGGACATGATGGTCGTCAACTCGCAAACCCTCAAAGACAACCCGGCCTTGGGCAAGGCGCTGACCGGTGCCTGGTTCGAAGTGGTCGAGTTGATGAACGCGAAAAGCGCCGCTGGTAAAGCCGCCCTCGAACACATGGCCAAAGCCTCGGGCACTGACCTGGCGGGTTTCCAGGCGCAATTGGACACCACCAAACTGTTCGCCACCCCCAAGGAAGCCCTGGCGTTCAGCACCAGCAAGCAACTGCCGGAAACCATGCGCAAGGTCGCCGAGTTCTCCTTCCAGCATGGCTTGCTGGGTGAAGGCGCCAAGGACACCAGTGCGGTCGGTATGGCTTTCGCCAACGGCGTGACCAGCGGCGACAAGGGCAACCTCAAGCTGCGCTTCGACCCGAGTTACGTGCAGATGGCCGCCGACGCCAAGTTGTAAGAGGAGAACTTGGCCATGCGCCTGATCAATCGCCACCCGGACCGCCCGAGTCGCCTGTTGCTGGTGATCCTGCCGTTCGCCCTGGTGCTGTTCGCCTACTTCATGGGTTCGGCAGAGCGGCTGACGGCAAACCCCAATGACAAGCTGTTGCCCAGCGCCGTACAGATGACCGACGCGGTGAAACGCCTGGCTTTCGTGGCCGACACGCGCACCGGTGAATATGTGCTGTGGCAGGACACCGCTTCCAGCCTTCGACGCCTGGCCATTGGCCTGGGTATCAGCGCGCTGGCAGGTCTGTGCCTGGGCATGGCGGCCGGTACGTTGCCGCTGTTCGGCGCACCGTTATCGCCTTTGCTGACGGTGCTGTCGATGGTGCCGCCACTGGCGATCCTGCCCATCCTGTTCATCGTCTTCGGTCTCGGCGAGTTGTCGAAAGTGATGCTGATCGTGATCGGCATCACCCCGGCCCTGGCCCGCGATCTGGAACAGCGCGCCCGGGAAATTCCCGTGGAGCTGCTGATCAAGGCCCAGACCCTCGGTGCTTCGACCTGGACCCTGATGCTGCGGGTGGTGCTGCCGCAACTGCTGCCGCGCCTGTTGATCTCGCTGCGGCTGATGCTCGGCTCGGCGTGGCTGTTCCTGATTGCCGCAGAAGCCATCGCCTCCACCGACGGTCTCGGCTACCGGATTTTCCTGGTTCGCCGTTACCTGGCGATGGACGTGATCCTGCCCTACGTGGTGTGGATCACCCTGCTCGCCTGGCTGATGGATTGGGCGCTGAAACACCTGACCCGACGTGCGTTTCCCTGGTACGAAGGAGCACGCGCATGAGCTTTATCACCGTGAAAAACGTCTGGCAGCAATACGCCGATCAAGTGGTGCTCGAAGGTTTGAACCTGAGTGTCAACGAGGGTGAGTTCTGCACCCTGGTCGGCGCCTCGGGTTGCGGCAAGTCGACCTTCCTGCGGTTATTGCTCGGCCAGGAAAAAGCCAGTCGCGGCGAGATTCTGCTCGACGGCCAACCGCTGGCCGGTGAACCGGATGCCAGCCGTGGCGTGGTGTTCCAGCGCTATTCGGTGTTCCCGCACCTGAGCGTGCTGGACAACGTCGCCCTCGGTCTGGAACTGCCGCGTTCTCCGATACTGGGGCGGTTGTTCAGCAGTGCCAAAAAAGAGGCCCGCGATCAAGCCTCGGTGCTGCTGCACAAAGTCGGCCTGGGCCACTCGCTGGACAAATACCCGGCGCAGCTTTCCGGTGGCATGCAGCAACGGTTGGCCATCGCCCAGGCGCTGATCATGAAGCCGCGAGTGCTGCTGCTCGACGAACCGTTCGGCGCCCTCGATCCGGGTATCCGCAAAGACATGCACGCCTTGCTCCTGGAGCTGTGGCGCGAGACGCAACTGACCGTATTCATGGTCACCCACGACCTGTCCGAAGGTTTCAGCCTCGGCACCCGTTTGCTGGTGTTCGACAAGATCCGCGTCGATCCGCACGCCCCCGGCGCCTATGGCGCGCGCATCACCTACGACATCCCTTTGAACAGCGACCGCCGCGTCCAACGTGCCGTCGTCGACGCCCTGCCGGTGCAACTGGCGGGCACGCTTCGTACCGCTTGAGAGGATTTTTCCATGACTGATTCGACCCAACTGTTCCCACCCTTCGCCGAAGAAATGCTTCCCGGTGGCGGCCATCGTTCGTTCGTGCTCAACCGCGGCCAATTGCTGCGCCTGACGGACATCCGTGGCGGCGCCAACGTCAGCCTGACGCTGCTCAACGCCTATGAAAAAACCGAGCGCCTGAACCTGCCCGACAGCCTCAAATGCCAACACACCGCCAAGCTCACCGCCGGCCATTGCCTGTACTCGGACATGGGCCGGGTGCTGGCCGCCATCACCACCGACACCTGCGGTTGGAGCGACAGCCTCGGCGGCGTGCTGTGCGCTGAAGAAGTCGCGGACAAATACGGTGCCGGTCGCTACCAGGAACTGCGCAACGGCTTTTTCCGCAACGGTACCGACAACCTGCTGGTGGAACTGGGCAAGTGGGGATTAGGCCTGTCCGACCTGTTGATGACGCTCAATCTGTTCAGCCGGGTGAACGTCGATGAAAGCGGACGTTTCCACTTTGTCGAAGGCAACTCCAAAGCCGGTGACTACATAGAGTTGTACGCGCCGATGGATACGCTGGTGGTACTCACTGCGCTGCAACATCCAATGGACCCGGCGCCGGAATATGCACCCAAACCCTTGAAGCTCAGCTGGATGAACGCCGACGCCAGCGTCGCCGAACACTGCCGCACCTCGCGCCCGGAAAACGAGCGTGGCTTCATCAACACCGACCGTCTGTTCGCCTGAGGATCGCTGCCATGTCACTCGCTATCGCCACCGTTCACAAGCAACCAGAAACCGCGATCTACCGCGCCACCATCCCCGCCGGCGAACCCTGGCTGATGGAGGTCAAGGCCGGCCAGACCTTGCGCATCCTCGACCTGGAAGGCAACCAGGCGGTCGACACCTTGTTCTACAGCCTCGCCAATCCGAAAGAACGCTACGACGTGCAACGCACCTTGCGCCGGCAAAACAGCGTCTACCTGAGTACCGGCAGCGTGCTGTATTCCAACCTCGGCAAGCCGATGCTGACCATCGTCGCCGACACCTGCGGCCGCCACGACACCCTCGGCGGCGCCTGTGCGCAAGAGAGCAACACCGTGCGTTACGCCCTGGAAAAACGCTACATGCACAGCTGCCGCGACAACTACCTGCGCGCTTGCGTCCACGATGGCCGACTGGGCAAAGGCGACATCGGCCCGAACATCAACTTCTTCATGAACGTGCCGGTCACCGCCGACGGCGGCCTGACCTTTGAAGACGGCATTTCCGCGCCGGGCAAATACGTCGACCTGCGGGCCGAGATGGACGTGATCGTGCTGATCTCCAACTGCCCGCAACTGAACAACCCGTGCAACGCCTACAACCCGACACCTGCGGAGCTGCTGGTATGGAACTGAAATTAGCGCGGTTGCGGCGGTGGTTGTTTGCCCTGTGCCAAGCCCGTTCGGGGCAGTGCCTCAAATCTGAAGTTCACCACTAAGCCCGCTCCCACAAGGGGTCCGTGGTGTTTTTGAAGCGAATTGATTCTGCCGTCGGGGACGACCCTGGCGCTCATCGAAAAACTGCGGGACGGCCCGCATCCCCTCCAGGGGTTATGCCATGTTCGAAAAAGTCCTGATCGCCAACCGTGGCGCCATCGCCTGCCGCATCTTGCGTACCTTGCGTGAACTGCGGGTCCAGGGCGTCGCCGTGTATTCCGAAGCCGATGTCGCGAGCCTGCATATCCTGCAAGCCGATGAGGCTCACAGCCTCGGTGAAGGCGCGGCCGCCGGTACGTATCTGGCGGTGGAAAAAATCCTCGCTATCGCCAAATCCAGCGGCGCCACGGCGATCCATCCCGGCTACGGTTTTCTCTCGGAAAACGCTGCGTTCGCCGAAGCCTGCCAAGCCGTCGATATTGCCTTCATCGGCCCGACACCTGAGCAGTTGCGCGTATTCGGCCTCAAACACACTGCCCGCGCCCTGGCCAGGCAACACGGCGTGCCGATGCTCGAAGGCACCGAACTGCTCGACAGCCTCGACGCGGCCTTGATTGCCGGCGAACAGGTCGGATACCCGGTCATGCTCAAGAGTACCGCCGGCGGTGGCGGGATCGGCATGCGCGTGTGCCGCAACGCTGCGCAGTTGAGCGAGTCCTTCGAAGCGGTGAAGCGCCTGGGCCAGAACAACTTCAGCGACGCCGGCGTATTCATCGAGAAGTACATCCAGCGCGCCCGACATCTGGAAGTTCAGGTGTTCGGCGACGGTCACGGTGAAGTGATCGCCCTTGGCGTGCGCGATTGTTCGGTACAACGCCGCAATCAGAAAGTCCTCGAAGAAACCCCGGCGCCGAACCTGCCCGAAGGCATGGCCGATGAGCTGTGCGCGGCGGCGATCAAACTGGCCAAGGCGGTGAATTATCGCAGCGCCGGCACCGTGGAATTCGTGTTCGACAGCGATGCCGGCCGTTTCTATTTTCTGGAAGTGAACACCCGTCTGCAGGTTGAACATGGCGTCACCGAGCAGGTGTGGGGCGTCGATCTGGTGCGCTGGATGGTGCAACTGGCGGCTGGTGAACTGCCGCCATTGAGCGAGTTGAGCCGAGGGTTGAAAGCCGAGGGGCATGCGATTCAGGCGCGACTGTACGCTGAAGATCCGGGGCGGGATTTCCAACCAAGTCCGGGGTTGCTCACCGCAGTGAAATTCCCCGTCGCCGATGGCAAACAACTGCGCATCGACACCTGGGTCGAGGCCGGGTGCGAGATCCCGCCGTACTTCGATCCAATGATCGCCAAGGTCATCACTTGGGCGCCAACTCGTGAAGAAGCCCACGCCGATCTGCATCAGGCATTGAGTGACAGCCTGTTGTATGGCGTGGAAACCAACCGCGATTATCTGCGGCAGATTCTGCTTGATGCACCGTTCGCCAACGGCCAGCCATGGACCCGCTGCCTTGAGGGGCTGGTGTATCAAGCCAACACCTTTGAGGTACTCAGTGCCGGTACCCAGACCAGTGTCCAGGATTATCCGGGGCGCCTCGGTTACTGGGCAGTGGGCGTGCCGCCGTCGGGACCGATGGACAGTCGCGCGCTGCGATTGGGCAATCTTTTGCTGGGTAATGACGAAGGTTCTGCCGCGCTGGAAATCACCATGAGCGGGCCCTTGCTGCGCTTCAATTGCGATGCGGTAGTGGCGGTGACCGGGGCGGTGATCCCGCTGACGTTGAACGGTGAAACCGTCGCCATGAACACGGCGTTGCTGATTCCCGCTGGCGCGACCTTGAGCCTTGGCACAATCGCCGGTACCGGCGCGCGCAGTTATCTGTGCCTGCGGGGGGGACTGCAAGTACCGGATTATCTGGGCAGCAAAAGTACCTTCACCCTCGGCCAGTTCGGCGGGCACGGCGGTCGTGCCTTGCGGGCCGGCGACGTGTTGCATGTACCAGCCTTGAGCGACCGCAGCGTCGGTCAGCAACTGGTTGAAGATCAGATCAGCGAGTTGCCCGATGTGCGGCAAATCCGGGTGATCTACGGCCCACACGGTGCACCGGAATATTTCACCGAACACTACATCGGCACCTTCTTCGCCACGCAGTGGGAAGTGCATTTCAACTCCAGCCGCACCGGCGTGCGCCTGATCGGACCGAAGCCGGAATGGGTGCGTGCCGATGGTGGCGAGGCCGGGCTGCATCCATCGAACATTCATGACAATCCGTATGCGATTGGCGCCGTGGATTTCACCGGGGACATGCCGGTAATTCTCGGCCCGGATGGTCCGAGCCTTGGCGGGTTCGTGTGCCCGGTGACAGTGATCGAGGCGGATCTGTGGCAGTTGGGGCAGCTCAAGGCTGGGGACAAAGTGCAGTTCCAAGCCGTCGATCTCAAAACCGCTCGGTCATTGGCTCTGAAATGGAATTCCTGTGGGAGCTGGCTTGTCGGGTCGCCGCATCGCAGCGATGGGGGCCGACCTGACACCACATCAACTTCATTGCTGGCAAGCCAGCTCCCACAGGGGATTGTGTCGCCTGTGGTGTTGGATATAGGGCTGAACGATACGCGGCTGGTTGCACGACTGTCCGGCGACACTCACCTGCTCCTGGAAATCGGCGCCCCGGAACTCGACCTGGTCCTGCGCTTCCGCGCCCACGCCCTCATGCAAGCGCTGGAAAGCAAGAACCTGCACGGCGTGATCGACCTGACCCCGGGCATCCGCTCATTGCAAGTGCACTACCAACCCGAGCAGCTGCCGCTGGCCGATCTGCTGGGTATCGTTGCCGGTGAATGGGACGCCGTGTGCGCCGCCAAGGACCTGCAAGTGCCCTCGCGCATCGTCCATCTACCGCTGTCCTGGGACGACCCGGCGTGCCAACTGGCGATCGAAAAATACATGACCACCGTGCGCAAGGATGCACCCTGGTGCCCGAGTAACCTGGAGTTCATCCGTCGCATCAACGACCTGCCGAACCTCGATGAAGTACAGCGCACGGTGTTCGACGCCCGTTATCTGGTAATGGGCCTGGGCGATGTCTATCTGGGTGCACCGGTTGCCACCCCGCTTGATCCGCGTCATCGCCTGGTCACCACCAAGTACAACCCGGCGCGCACCTGGACCGCGGAAAACTCGGTGGGCATCGGTGGCGCCTACATGTGCGTGTACGGCATGGAAGGTCCCGGTGGTTATCAGTTCGTTGGTCGTACCTTGCAGATGTGGAACCGCTATCGCGAAGTCGCGGCGTTCGATGGCAAACCCTGGCTGCTGCGCTTCTTCGACCAGATCCGTTTTTACCCGGTGAGTGCCGATGAACTGCTGCGCATTCGCCGGGATTTCCCCCTCGGGCGCTTCGAGCTGAACATCGAACACAGTCAGTTGAACCTGGCGGATTACCAGGCGTTTCTGGCCCGGGAAGCCGAGAGCATTGCTGCGTTTCGCCAGCAGCAACAGGGCGCGTTCAACGCCGAACGCGAACGCTGGATCGCCAGCGGTCAGGCGCATTTCGACAGCGAGGAACTGGCCCCGGAGGTGACCGAGGACGCACCGCTGGCTAACGGTCAACAGACCATCGACAGCCACATCGCCGGTAACCTCTGGCAAGTGCAGGTGGAAACCGGCAGCCGGGTCGAGGCCGGTGATGTGCTGGTGATTCTGGAGTCGATGAAGATGGAAATTCCGCTGCTGGCGCCCATGGCTGGCGTGGTGCGGGAGATTCGCGTGCAGCCGGGCTCGGCGGTGCGCGCCGGACAGCGCGTCGTGGTGCTGGAACTCGACTGAATCCATTTCTGAAGGATGAACGCCATGAATTTGCAATTCGATGCCCTGCGCACGGCCTACCGCACCGGCGAGACCACGCCACGAAAACTGCTGTTGGCCTTGCGGGAAAAAGCCGCCGCGCTGAACCCGGACTATCACCTGTTTATCCATTTGCTCAGCGCCCTGGAACTGGAGCCGTATCTGGCCGCGCTCGATGGCCGCGACATCGACAGCCTGCCGTTGTACGGCGTGCCCTTCGCGATCAAGGACAACATTGATTTGGCGGGCATTCCGACCACGGCGGCCTGCCCGGCGTTTGCCTACATGCCGGAGCGTTCGGCAACCATCGTCGAGCAACTGCTGGCGCTGGGGGCGATTCCGTTGGGCAAGACCAACCTCGACCAATTCGCTACCGGCCTCAATGGCAGTCGCTCGCCCTACGGTGCTTGCCCTAACAGTGTGTTGCCGGAGTACCCGTCGGGCGGCTCCAGCGCCGGTTCGTCACTGGCGGTGGCGCTCGGTGTGGCGAGTTTTTCCCTCGGCACCGACACGGCAGGCTCCGGGCGGGTGCCGGCGGCGTTGAACAATCTGGTCGGGATGAAAGCCACCAAAGGGCTGATCTCCACGGCGGGCGTGGTTCCGGCCTGTCGCACGCTGGATTGCGTGACCACGTTTACCACTACCGCCCAGGAGGCCAGTCAGTTGCTGGCACTCACCGCGCACCTTGACCCACGGGACGAATACAGCCGCGGCAATCCATTGTGGAATGACGGCTCGGCGTTCGGCACTCCTCGCGCCTTCCGGTTTGGCGTGCCACGGGCGCAGGATCTGGAATTTTTTGGCTGCACCCAGGGTCCGGTGTTGTTCGGCGAAGCGGTCGAACAACTCAAGGCCTTGGGGGGTGAGGCCGTCGAACTTGATCTGTCGCCGTTTCTCGAAGCGGCGCGTTTGCTGTACGAAGGTCCCTGGGTGGCTGAACGCTACAGCGTGGCGGGCGAACTGATGGAGCAAAATCCCGAAGCCGTGCTGCCGGTGATTCGCGCCGTGCTGGCCAAGGCTCCGGCTGTCAGCGGCGTACAAACTTTTCACGCCCAGTATCGATTGCAAGCCTTGAAAGCCCTGTGTGACAAGGCGCTGCAATCTCTCGATTGCGTCGTCACGCCGACCATCGGCCGCCCTGTCACGCTGGCAGAGCTTGCGGCTGAACCTGTACTGCGCAATTCGGAACTGGGTTACTACACCAACTTCATGAACCTGCTCGACTACGCCGCCGTCGCCGTGCCCAGTGGCTTCATGAACAACGGTTTGCCCTGGGGCGTGACGCTGTTTGGCCGGGCGTTTACCGATCAGTATCTGTTGAGTGTGGCCGACGGCTTGCAGCGCCAGCAAGGTTTGGCAGCACCTGCGCCAACAGCGGTTGCACGCAATGATCGTGCGCGGCTGGTGGTTTGTGGGGCGCATCTGGACGGGTTGGCGTTGAACTGGCAGCTCAAGCAGCGCGGCGCCCGGCTGGTCGAATCGACATACAGCTCCCCCGACTATCAACTCTACGCCCTGGCCGGCGGCCCACCCTTTCGCCCGGGCATGGTTCGGGTAAAGGATGGTGGCGTGGCGATTGCCGTGGAAGTCTGGGAATTGCCGAGCAGCGAGTTGGGCTCGTTCCTGACCGGAATCCCGGCGCCGCTGGGGTTGGGTAAAGTGCAACTGGCGGATGGGCGCTGGGAGAGCGGGTTTATCTGTGAGGCGTATGGCTTGGAAGGCGCAGTGGATATCAGCCAACTGGGGGGATGGCGGGCGTATCTGAAAAACCTGAGTTAACTCAGAACCTGTGGAAGCGAGCCGGCTCCGGGCGGCTCGCTTCCACAAGGTCCGGGCACAATCTACGACCATTCAAGGCGCACATAGAGCAGTTATTCCCCGCCGTTGCCACTAGAATGCTTGCCATCGGACAATTGTCAACGGAACTGCCATGCCGCTTCGATCGCCGCTGTACTCTCAACGCTCGTTGGTCCTCACGCTGGTCGCATTGTTGGGCGCAGGTTTCCTGGCCACCTCCTTCCTCAGTTACTACGCGTCGCGGGCGTCGATCCGCGACAACATCGTCAACACCGAACTGCCACTGACATCGGACACCGTCTACTCGGAAATCCAGAAAGACCTGGTCAGACCGATCCTGATTTCCTCGATGATGTCCCGCGATACCTTCATGCGTGACTGGGTGGTAAACGGCGAACGCGACACCGACCAGATGACCCGCTATCTCAATGAGGTCATGACCCACTACGGCGCCTACACCGCCTTCTTCGTTTCCAACACCAGCCTGACCTACTACCACGCCAAGGGCGTACTCAAGCAGGTCAAAGCCACTGAACCCCGCGACACCTGGTACTTCCGCGTGCGCGACATGAAAGATCCCTACGAGATCAACGTCGATCCGGATCTTGCCAACAGAGACAACCTGACCGTTTTCATCAACTACAAGGTCTATGACTACAACGACCGTTTCATTGGCGCGGCGGGTGTCGGGCTGACGGTCGATGCGGTGATCAAGCTGATCGACAAATACCAGCAGCGCTACCAGCGCAGCGTGTACTTCGTCGACACCTTCGGGCGCCTGGTGCTCACCGGCGCCGAGGGTGGCCCGGATGGCTCACGGGCCGGGCAGACCCTGGGTGAACTCGAGAGCATGAAAGACTTGATCACTCAGTTGCCCAAGCCCCACAGCGGCAGCTACGAGTATTCCGGCCAGGGCCAGGGACACTTCCTCAACGTGCGGTTCATTCCGGAACTGAACTGGTACTTGTTCGTCGACAAACGCGAAGATGGCGACCTCAGTGAGATCCGTCGCTCGCTGTACCTCAACCTGCTGATCTGCCTGATGGTCACCCTGACCGTCCTCGCTCTGCTCAACCGGGTGATCAAGCGTTATCAGAGCAGGATTCACGCCCAGGCGACCCTCGACAGCCTGACTGAACTACCCAACCGCCGCGGCTTCGACCTGCTCGCCGCGCAAGCCATGCACGAAGCCCAGCGCGAGCCCAAGCCTCTGACGGCATTGCTGCTGGACCTGGACCACTTCAAGGCCCTGAACGACACCTACGGCCACCTGGCCGGCGATCAGGTGCTGATCGGCTTTGCCAGGGATCTGGAGAGCTGTCTGCGCCATTCCGATATCGTCTGCCGCTGGGGCGGCGAAGAGTTCATCGTGCTGCTCAAGGACACCGACGGTGAGACCGGTCTGATGATTGCCGAGAAAATTCGTCAGCATGTGGAGCAACAGCTTTATGCCTACAACGGCAGCAGCTTGCATCTGACGGTCAGCATCGGCCTGACCACCCTGCAACCCATTGACACCTTGCATACACTGCTGTCGCGGGCCGATCATGCGATGTACCGGGCCAAGCAAAGTGGCCGCAACCGTACCTGTGTGGAAAAGCCTCACTCCAGCTATGAACCAGCCTGACCTCTGCCCCGCCTGCGGCGCATCCAACGACTGCACCCTGGCCGACCCGCGAACCGCCGATCGGGCGTGCTGGTGCTACGGCGTCAGCATCGACCCGGCGGTACTTGAAGCGCTGCCGGCCGAACTGCGCAACGCCTCTTGCCTGTGTCCGCGCTGCGCCGAAGTCGAGGCGCAGTTGCAAGCAGCGCCCCAGCCGATCAAGTAAGATGCGCGGCCCTGTCCTCACCGATCCTTGAGCCATGCGCGTCGACCGTTTCCTCAGCAACCTGCCCCGCTTCAACCGTAAGCAGGTGCGCCTGTTGCTGGTGGAAAAGCGCGTCAGCATCGACGGAACAGTCGTCAGCGACCCCCACGCCGAAGTCCGCGAGTTCAGCCGCGTCGAAGTCGATGACGAGGTCCTGCAAGCCGGCAAGCCGCTGCGTCACTTCATGCTGCACAAACCGGCCGGTTGCGTCAGCGCCACCCGTGACCCGCAGCACCCGACCGTACTCGACCTGATCCATGAACCGGACAAGGACGAACTGCACATCGCCGGTCGCCTGGATTTCAACACCACCGGCCTGATGCTGATTACCAACGACGGCAATTGGTCTCGCCGCCTGACCCAGCCGCAGACCAAACTGCCGAAGGTCTATTACGTCGAAACCGAGCGAGACATCGGCCCCGAATACGCCCTCAAATTTACTGAAGGCCTGTACTTCGCCTTCGAAGACCTCACCACCCAACCGGCCGGGCTAGAGCTGCTGGGGCCGAAATCGGCACGCCTGAGCATCGTCGAAGGTCGTTACCATCAGGTGAAGCGCATGTTCGGCCACTTCGACAACAAAGTGATGCGCCTGCATCGCGAACGCATGGGCCCGCTGGTACTCGACAGCACGTTGAAACCGGGCGAATACCGCCCACTCAGCGACGAAGAGATCCGATCGATCTAAGCCGACGACCACTCAGCAGAAATTTGTAGAACAATTTACCAACGGCACTTGCGCAATGATGTGACCCCTGCTTGAATCAGGACGTCGGCCGAAATGTGACCGATGAGTCACAAGATACATCCAAGAAACTTTTTGCCGGTAGGAACCCATGGGTTCCGGCCTCATCCGGCAGACTGCCCGCCAATAACAATACCCGTCGACCGGACTGCATTGGATCGACATGGGCTAGAAAATTCCAAGGCATATGCCTACCTGTCACAAAGCTCGTGCAATCTCTTTTGCGCGCATACCCGCTTGCCAGGAGTCTTATGACATGAGGCCAGAAATCGCTGTGCTGGATATACAGGGTCAGTATCGGGTTTACACGGAGTTCTATCGCGCAGACGCCGCAGAGAAGACCATCATTTTGGTCAACGGCTCGATGGCCACGACTGCGTCGTTTGCACAAACCGTGAAAAACCTTTATCCGCATTTCAATGTGGTCTGCTACGACCAGCCCTACGCGGGCAAGTCAAAAGCCCACAACCTGCATGAGAAAATGCTGACCAAGGAAATCGAAGGGCAGATCCTCCTCGAGCTGATCGACCACTTCGCCGCCGAACACGTGCTGTCGTTTTCCTTTGGTGGCGCCGCGACCATGGTCGCGCTGTCCCAACGGCCACGGCGCATCGAAAAAGCCGTGATCAGTTCGTTCTCCCCGGTGGTCAACGCCCACATGCTCGATTACCTCGAACGCGGCGTCGATTACCTCGGTAGTCGGGACGGTGATCGGGTCGGGCATCTGGTGAACGACACCATCGGCAAACACTTGCCATCACTGTTCAAGCGCTTCAACTACCGTCACGTCAGCAGCCTGGCGGAACATGAATACGGGCAAATGCACTTTCACATCAGCGAAGTACTCAACAGTGATCGGCAGTGCTACCTGAACGCCGCGAAGAAGATCAACGTGCCGGTGCTGTTCATGAACGGCGAGTGGGACGAATACACCGCTGCCGAAGACGCCCGACTGTTCGCCGGCCACGTGCAACACAGCACGTTCAGCACCCTGCAGGCCACCGGCCACTTTCTCGACATGGAACACAAAGCCGCTTGCCGAGACAGCCGCAACGCACTGATGGGGTTCCTGAAGCCGGCGCAGCATGAAAGCCGACCGCGTTTCCACTACGTCCAGGACCACCATGCATTGGCCATCTGAAACAGCGTCATCGCGAGCAAGCCCCGCTCTGCAGGAGCAAGGCTTGCCCGCGATTGACCATCGCACGGTCTACGCGTTGCTTTCACCTGCGCTAAAGCCATCTGACGCAAAGAAAAACTTCATTTCCATGCGCACATCTGGTACAAAGTCAGCCGCTCCGAGCGGGTGTCGTATAATGGCATTACTCCAGCTTCCCAAGCTGATAACGAGGGTTCGATTCCCTTCACCCGCTCCAATCGAATTTCGGTCTCACGTTGTTTTTTGACGGGAGATGCAGGTAAAAAGAAACCGGCCTTGATGGCCGGTTTTTTTGTGTCTGGGTTTTGACTCCTTGGGCGGTAATGCCTTCCTGAAGTTCGTTAGCGTTTTTCTCGAAAACCACGGACTTATTATCAAATTTGTTCCCGCATTAGCATTTTCATACCTGCCGATGCGAGAGAGTGTTGGCCATCTTCGGCTGAGACTTGAGCGTGTTGCCCTATCGGTAAAACCTCGCATTACACACAGCACCTCAATTCAGCCTTGCGTGAGGCGATCGTTGTAGCGCCCTCTAGACTCGATCCCTACCACCTTATGTCATCAAAGCCAGGACGGTTTTGGTGGTTATAGTGTTGATTCAGAAAAATCAGTAGGTATAGTAACCACAAGCACACCACAAGGAGGTGATGTGAATAGCCGATTTTTGATTAGCCAAATTGTTGCGGACGGCTGGTATCTGGTACGTATCAGAGGCAGCCACCATCACTTCAAGCATCCGACCAAGCCGGGGCTGGTGACGGTCCCTCATCCCAAAAAAGATCTGCTCAAAAAAACGGCCATCAGTATTTTGCAAAAGGCGCTGCTTTAACGAGCCCGATGCGCCCAGCCCTCGGAGGACAATGAACATGCTTTACCCAATCGCAATTTCAATGGGCGATGACGAACACGCCTGGGGCGTGGAGATCCCCGACATTCCGGGATGTTTTTCCGCTGGCGAAGATCTGGATGACGCCATGGCCATGGCCCGGGAAGCCATTGAAGGTCACTTCGAGATTCTGGCCGAAGACGGATCGCCAATTCCGCCCGCGAGTAAAGTGACTTTGCACGCCGCCAACCCGAAGTACGCGGGATGTGCGTGGGCGTTGGTGGATATCGACGTTACCAGGTATCTAGGCAAGGCCCAGAAACTGAACATCACACTGCCTGGCTACCTGCTCAACCGGATTGATGAGTACGTGCTGCACCACCCGGAAGAGAAAAGCCGTTCGGGCTTTCTGGCTTCGGCAGCACTGAAGGTGTTGCAGCAGAGCTGATGAAAGAACGGGAGCGACCGATGATGAGGCTGGTCAGCGCTCAGCACTGAGTGTTTCTTGCAGGTACTCGTATAATTTGCGTATAGATCTCCACCCGCCCGTAAAGACTCCATAGAGCCGCGTTGAGCCCGACGACAGATGCCTTACTCTGCCGGCTCACCGTTCGCCAAGAGGTCAGCATGGACAGTTCAGAGTTGGGGATCATGATCATTTCAATGATCGGGTTGTTCGGCTTTGCTTCGTTTATCTTTGAATACTTGAGTGCCAGGCGTTCAAAGAAAAGGGGCGGATGACACGATCGTCATCCGCCCCTTTTTCACATCAGCGAGTCGCCACCAGAAACAACCGCGGAAACGGCAGCAACACCGAACCATCGGCCAACGTCGGATAGACCTGCTCAATGGCGGCCAGATACTGCTTCAGGTACTGCGCCCGCTCCGTCTCATCCAGCGGATCGAGAAACGGCCGCAGACCGCTGCCCTTGAACCACTCGACCACACCCGACGCACCGCCTGCGAGTGGATGATGGTAGGTGGTGCGCCACACATCGACGCGGGTGCAACAGGCTTTCAGGATTGAGTAATAGCCACTGGCATCGGCCATTTCCGTACGTTGCGCGGCGGCTCCGGTAAGTTTGCTCGCCCAGGGACCGTCAGCCGCGACTTCGCGCATCAACCGATGCGAAGGCTCATTGAGGTTGTCCGGCATCTGAATCGCCAGACTGCCACCGGGGGCGAGTCTGTTCACCAGCGAAGGCAGTAACGTTGCGTGATCGGGCACCCACTGCAGTACCGCGTTGGCAAAAATCACGTCGAACGGGCCACTGTCCTGCCAAGTGTCGATGTCCGCGATATCGAACTGCACCTGCGGCAAACGCTTGCGAGCGGCTTCGATCATGTCGGCTGAACTGTCCAACCCACGCACCGTGGCACCGACAAAGCGCTCCACCAGCAACTCGGTCGAGTTACCGGGACCGCAACCGATATCGATGGCCGAGCGCACGTCTACGGCGGGTATCGCCGATAACAGGTCACGGGCGGGACGGGTGCGTTCATCTTCAAAAGCGACGTATTGCTTGGCGGACCAACTCATTGCGTTCTCCTGTCGTGAGTGCCGAAGCATCTTAACCCACGGCCGACCCGCGCCTTTCTCAGTGAGTGCGTATATGTAAGTAGAATTTTCATCTCGCCCTCACTGTCAGAAAAAACAGGTGCATCCCCATAAGGAAAACGGCCATGAAATTCGCAAAAATCGCACAGAAACTTGCCCTATGGGCCGGTAGCCCCAAGACGTTCCTGGGGGCGATCCTGTTGATTTTCCTGTGGGGGTTGAGCGGGCCGATTTTCAAGTTCAACGACACCTGGCAACTAATCATCAACACCTCGACCACCATCATCACCTTCCTGATGGTGTTCCTGATCCAGAACACACAGAACCGCGACACGGATATTTTGCATTTGAAGGTCGATGAGTTGCTGCGGGTAACCAAGGACGCGCAGAACGCACTGCTTGGGCTCGAGGCGTTGGACCTCAAAGAGCTTGAGGCGTTGAGAAAGCACTATCGCAGCCTGGGTGAAGGACAGACCATTTCCATTGACGGCACGGTCGTTGAGGAGAAAGGCAAGCAGGATCTGAATGAGTGTTGATCGACATTGCGCGGGGGGGCCCGAGGTCACCCGCGCACGGGAATGACTAGAGACTGGCCTGTAAAGCTCGGGCCATTTGCAGATGGTTTTGCAGTTTGGGCAGGGTTTCCTCAGCGAATGCCTTGATCTGCGGCACGTCTGTGGTTTGCGCCGTTTGCTCAAGCTGCTCGATGGCTTCCTGAGTGGTTTTGACTTGGCTGGCCGCGTAGGCCTCATCAAAATTCGTGCCCTCCATGACTTCAGGCATCAAGGCTTTGGCCTTATCCACCATCTCTTCACGCGGGGCCACCGGCAGGTCCAGCTGCTTGGCGATTTTCGCCAGGTGCTGATTGGCGGTGGTGCGGTCGTTGATCACGACAATGGTGTAGTCCTTGACCTCTTTGGATTCGGATTTCTGGTGCGCCAGGCGACTGGCTTCGATGTCGGCCATACCTTTGGCCGAGGCTTCGTTGATGAATTCGGCGGGCGTCTGGGCGAAGGCACTGCTGGCGCACAGGCCCATTAACGCGGCAAAACCGCAATTGCGTACTCGGGTGGCCATCCGGTTCATGGTCGCGCCCTCCTCTAAAAATTCAAACGGGAGCTTTCGCCCCCGCTTCTCAATCAAAACCACCTTCCATCCACTAGCGGGACTTTTGCCCGCCCTGTCCGCCTTTACGGCCCATGTCGGGTTTCGCAGGCTCTTTATCAACGGTCGTGGTAGTGGTTTTCCCACCTTTGCGACCTGCTTCAGACGCCTTGGTTCGATCGTTGGCGAAGTTTCCCGAGTTCGAGTTTCTTGAGTTAGGCATGATTCTCTACCTCTTGGTGATGTTCGCGGCGAGCTTGCGCCCGCATAGAATCTGAATTTATGCGGGCCAAAAGGTTTAGAAAAATCCGTTCATGCCGCGACGAACGGCAACCGATACTCAGACAAGCCGCAGGTGATGCTCGCGCTTGGCGCTGTACATCGCTTCATCGGCGTGCCGGAACAACTGCGCTTCTTCCGTGCCGTTTTCAGGGTATTGCGCCACGCCGATGCTCGGGTGGATGTGCAGGCTGTGGCCATCCAGGCGCAGCGGCTGGGCCAGCACATGACGGATTTTCCCGGCCACGCAGTCGGCATCGCCCGAGGCGTGGATGCTGTGCAACAACACGACGAATTCGTCACCGCCAATGCGCGCCACTGTGTCGGTTTCGCGCACGCAGCCCTTGAGCCGATTGGCGACGGTCTGCAACAACATGTCGCCCACCGCATGGCCATGGGTGTCGTTGACTTGCTTGAAACGGTCGAGGTCGACATACAGCAGCGCCATGCGCCCACGATCTTCACGCGCGGCCGCCAATGAGGCCTTGAGTCGGTCACGCAGCAACTCGCGGTTGGGCAGTTGGGTCAACTGGTCGTACTGGGCCATGCGTTGCAATCGCGCGTGCAATTGCTTGCGCTCGATCGCTGTCGCGACCTGGGCACAGACATACTGCAACAGCTCTTTATCCTGCTCGGTATAGCGCTCGCCGCCGGGGATGCTTTTGACGATCAGTGCGCCAATGGTGCCGTTTTGCGAGTTCAGCGGCACACCCAGCCAACAAGGTGAATGTTGCCCGGACACCAGCGCTTCGAACCCGACGTGTGGCGTCTCCTGATCCGGGGTCAGCAAAATGGGCAGGCCGGTGCGGATAACCTCGGCACACAGGCGCCCGGTGATCGTACCGGGCTGCTCGGGCTGCGGCTCGTGGTCGTCGACGTGGTAGGGAAAATTCAACTGCTTACAGTGTTCGTCATACAACGCCACGGAAAAATTCAGCGCCGGCAGCCATTCACCGATGATCAGATGGATGCGTTTGAACAGCGCCAACAGGTCTTCTGCCGCATGCGCCGCTTCGGAAATCGCGTATAGCGCCGCCTGTCGGGACTCGGCCTGCTTGCGTTCAGTGATGTCACGGGCCACGGCGATGCGCAGTTGATCAACCTCCGACCAACGCGCCGACCACAGGATGTTCACCACCCGGCCATCCTTGCGCAGGTAGCGGTTCTCGAAATTCAGCTTGGGCTCGCCGCCCATGATTTCTCGCGCGGCATCGAGGGTGCGCTGCCGATCGGCCGGGTGCACCAGATCGATCATCTGCCGGCCGATCATTTCGTCGGGGGTGTAGCCGAAAACGCGCTCGCAAGCTGCACTGACAAATACGAAGCGACCTTGTTTGTCGACCGCACAAACGGCGTCCAGCAAGAGGTCGATGTAGCTCGCCAACGGAGCGGAATTTCTGGTGGTCATGGTGCCGAGAGCGTGTCCGAACGATGCAGCAAGAAGAAACCATCCCTGACCAATACGTGTGCCGCTGATGCAACCCTGCAATCAGCGTCAAGCCTTGTTCGTCACCAGCCCCGGCAATGCATGCGCCAGGGCGTTGATGGCAAAACCGATGAACATCACCCCGCACAGGCGGGTAATCGCCAACTCATGGCGTTGATACAAGGTGCGCACCCGGCGCGCCCCGACAATGCCGATGAGGATAGCGTAGGCGATAAGGCCACCAATGAAACTCAGGAAGATCAGCCACGGCAGCATCGACCAGGTCAGCAGCTCGGCGCGGCTCGACAGCAATGCAGTGAATGTCGCCACCGCCACCGGGTAAGCCTTCGGATTGGTCAGGCCAAACAGGATGCCATGCCAGAACGGTTGCCGCGCCGGCCCCTGGGGCGCTTCGCCAATGCTGCGACGCGCCCGCACCGCGCGCCAGCCGAGCCAGAACAGATAAAGGCCGCTGAGTACGCCCAGCACATCGAACGCGGTGCTGCCGATTTCCCGCGCACCGACAATCGCCACCAGCGCGGTGCTGCACCAGATCACATCGCCCAGCAAATGCCCGCAAAGAAACCCCGCCCCCGCCCGCCGGCCATGCGCCGCGCCAATCCCGAACACTGCCAGCACACCCGGCCCCGGGGTAATGCCATAAATGAAGCCCGAGGCAAGAACGGCCATTAGCAGCGATGGGGTCATGGGAAGTCCTTTTGAACTGTTTGGTGAATGGTCGCCAGTCTATATCAGGTCCTTGGGCGTTGAATGACTGATCGTCGAAGAATTACCAGATGGGGCTTGGAGCGTCGAGGGGCAAGGGAAAGGCACTGCCAGGCAGTGGGAGGCAGGTACCCGCTTTCAGTGATGGCGGGTTGAGTGAACAACAGAAAGTACGGTGGCGATTATCAGTCAGCCTTCGCGAGCAATCTACCTGACATGCAGATTTCAGTATTGATCGCAGGCTGCGCCAGCTCCTGCAGGGATGCGTGGTCCCCGCACGAGCCGGCGCGACTTGCGAACTATTAAAACTTGTCCAGCGTACGCAGCTTCTGCGGCAGCCCCCACAGCAACAACGCAACCGCAATCAGCGCGCAGACCCCAATGACATACAGCGCCGGCGTGGTGCTGCCGGTGAGGTCCTTGATCCGTCCGACCATGACCGGGCTGACGATGCCGCCGAACTGGCCCAGGGTGTTGATCACCGCGATCCCGCCCGCCGCCCCGGCGCCAGCCCCGGCCAGCAATTTCGGCGGCAGGGTCCAGAAGCTCGGGATCGAGGCGATGATCCCGGCACCGAGCAGGCCCAGAGCGACGATCAGGAACGTCGTGTGATTGGCGAAGATCCCCGCGCTGAAGAAGCCGATCGCACCGACCGCGACCAGTCCGGCGACAAACTTGCGTCGCTCACCGGAGGCATCCGACAGGCGTCCGATCACCACCATGCTGATAGCGCCACAGATGTACGGGACGGCCGTCAGCAGACCGATCATCACCGGGCTCTCGGTACCGGCGCTGCGGATCAGTTGCGGTGCCCAGAAATTCAAGCCGTAGGATGCCACCTGAATCAGGAAGTAGATCAGGCCGAGGGTCAGGAAGCCTGGAATCCGCAGCGCTGCGAGCAGCGACCCGCCACTTTTGTGCGGTTCATGGTGAGCGATGCGACTGGCCAGCAATTTCTTCTCCGAGGGCGTCAGCCAGTGGGCGTCTTCGATGCGGTCCTTGAGCAGGGTCAGCACCAGCAAACCGAGGCCGATGCATGGCACACCGCCGAGCAGGAACAACCAGTGCCAGCCGCGCATGTCCAGAAAGCCGTCGAGATGTTGCAGCACCAGCCCGGAGAACGGTGCGCCTACCAGACCGGCGAAGGCCGATGACAGGAACAGCATCGAGGTGATGCGCCCGCGATAATGCTGCGGGAACCACAGCGTCAGGTAATACAGTACGCCCGGCGCAAACCCCGCCTCCATGGCACCGATCAAGAATCGCAGTACATAGAACTGCCATTCGCTGTTGACGAAGACCATCAGCGCGGTGGCCAGGCCCCAGGACATCATGATCCGGGCAATCCAGCGACGGGCGCCGACCTTGTACAGCATCATGTTGCTGGGCACTTCGAAAATCACGTAACCGACCACGAACAACCCGGCGCCGAGACCGTAAGCGGTGTCGCTCAGGCTCAGATCGGCCTGCAACTGGAACTTGGCGAAGCTGATGTTGATGCGGTCGAAAAACGCGAACAGGTAGCAGACCATGATCAGCGGCATCAATCGCCAGGCGACCTTGCTGACCAGGGCTTTTTCTTCGTCGTGGCTAACAGCCGGGCTCGCGCCGGCCTCCAATGCATTAAGGCTCATTGCGTTTCTCCAGGCGGACTTCCCGTAGGTGTCCGATTGTTTTTGTTGTCTGGTGTGCTCTGTGTGGGAGCTTTTACTGTGGGAGCGAGCCTGCTCGCGAATACGGTCTGACATTCAACGATGATGTCGACTGATACTCCGCTTTCGCGAGCAGGCTCGCTCCCACAGGGGGTATCGGGTGGGTCAGGAGGGCACGGGGTGCAGGTCGCAGTTGCGGCCGGCCTTGGCCAGTTGACCGGGCACTTCGTGGCCGAGCAGCGCTGGCAGTCCTCGCGACAATTTCAGCAACAGCGGCAGATCGATGCCGGTGTGAATGCCGACTTCATCGCACAGGTTCACCAGGTCTTCAGTGCAGATGTTGCCCGAGGCGCCCGGTGCAAACGGACAACCGCCGAGGCCGCCGAGGGCCGCGTCGAAACGCCGGGCACCGGCCTCGTAGGCGGCCAGAACGTTGCACAAACCAAGGCCACGGGTGTTGTGGAAATGCAGGGTCAGGTCCGCTGGCGATACCCGTTGCAACACGCGCCGCACCAGGCGGTCGACCTGACGCGGGTTGGCCATGCCGGTGGTGTCGGCCAGGGTGATGCCCTGAATGCCGAGTTCCTGATAGGCCTCGACAATCTGCAGCACCCGGTCTTCATCGATCTTGCCCTCGAACGGGCAACCGAAGGTGGTGGCGATGCTGGCGTTGAGTCGTACCGGCGAGCCGCCCACAAACTGGACGATCTCGCCAAACGCGGCCAATGAGTCTTCACAACGCATGCGCATGTTCGCCAGGTTATGGGTCTGACTGGCAGACATCACCAGGTTCAGCTCATCGGCGCTGCAGGCCAGCGCCCGTTGCGCACCTTTGAGGTTGGGGATCAACGCGACGTAGATCACCCCCGGCTGGCGGGTAATGCCCTTGAACACCAACTCGCCGTCACGCAATGCGGGAATGGCCTTGGGCGACACGAACGAACCACCTTCGATGCGGCTGAATCCGGCCAGGGACAACTGATCGATCAGGGCGATCTTGTCGACGGTTTCGACCCAGGTCGACTCGATCTGCAGGCCATCACGCGGGGAGACTTCCTGCACGATGAGGCTATCGGAATAGTCAGTGATCATTGCACCACTCCTTCGACTTTCAGGCGTTCGATGTCCGCCACGGTCAGGCCCAGTTGCGCAAGGATGCCGTCGGTGTGCTGGCCCAATCCGGGACCCGACCAGTTCACGCCTCCGGGGGTTTCCGAGAGTTTCGGTACGATGCCCGGCATCTTCACCGTAGCGCCGCCCGGTAGCTCGGCGTTTAGCAGCATGTCCCGCGCCTGGTAGTGCGGATCGGCAACGATGTCAGCCACCGAATAGATGCGTCCGGCCGGAACTTCAGCGGCTTCCAGCGCCGCCAGCACGTCGTCGATCGGCAGGCTGCTGGTCCAGTGGGTGATGGCGGCATCGAGCAGATTGCTTTTTGCTGCGCGCCCATCGTTATGGGCGAATTCGGGTGCTTCGGCCAGATCCGCGCGGCCGATGGTGTGCATCAGGCGACGGTAGATCGGGTCGCTGTTGCCGGCGATGACCACGTAAGCGCCATCAGCCGTGAGGTAAGTGTTGGAAGGCGCGATGCCCGGCAAGGCACCGCCGCTGCGCTCACGTACATGGCCGAGCATGTCGTATTCCGGCACCAGGCTTTCCATGACGTTGAACACGCTTTCAGCCAGGGACACATCGACGATTTGCCCGCCGCCCTGCCCGGTCTTGACCCGCAGCAACGACATCAATGCGCCGATCACTGCGTGTAGCGAAGCCAGCGAGTCGCCGAGGCTGACGCCAACCCGCGCCGGCGGCGAACCCGGTGTGCCGGTGGTGTAGCGGATACCGCCCATGGCTTCGCCGATGGCACCGAACCCCGGACGATCACGGTACGGACCGGTCTGGCCATAACCGGAAATCCGCACCAGAGTCAGGTTGGGGTTAAGGGCATGCAGCACGTCCCAGCCCAGGCCAAGTTTTTCCAGGGCGCCGGGGCGCAGGTTTTCGATCAGCACGTCGGCGCTGGTCGCCAGTTGCTTGACCAGTTCAATGCCTTCGGCGGATTTCAGATTCAGCGCCAGGGATTTCTTGTTGCGCGATTGCAGGTACCACCACAGCGAGGTGCCTTCATGCAGCTTGCGCCATTTGCGCAGGGGATCGCCCTGCCCCATGGCTTCGATCTTGATCACTTCGGCGCCGAACTCGGCCAGCATGCGCGCGGCAAACGGCGCGGCGATCAGCGTGCCGATCTCGATCACTTTGATTGCACTCAGGGGGGCAGTCATCGCGGGGTACCTCTTGTTCTTGGAATATGTGCCAAGGCTAGAGGACCGATGCCCAAGGAATCCAACCTTCAGTTGGCAAGGGGCGTTCGCGAAATGCGAACGCCTCGAAAGATTAGTGTGACCTCAGGTCCGTCATCGCGGGCAAGCCCGCTCCCACAGTGAGCTATGTGAAGCACAAATTGGGTAACCACCAGAGATCCTTGTGGGAGCGGGCTTGCCCGCGATGAGGCCTGCGAGTTCAACAAAGAACTGTCAGGTCGCCCCTCGCAAATGCTCAAACAACATCCGGCTCACCGGCGACAGCAGCGCCTCATCGCGCACCACCAGGATCAACGCCCGATCCGACCAGTCATCGGTCAGCGGCACCGCATGCAAACCCAACGCCCGACCAAACAGTTCATAAGCTCGCTGCGGCAGCACGCCAATGCCCATATTGGCCTGGATCATGCGACACATGGCGTCGAAGCCCGGTACATGGATGCGCACCCGCAATACCCGGCCCGCCTGACGCGCCGCCGCATGGGTGCGCATATTGATCGAACTGTCCGCATGCAGGCCGACATAATCGCTGTCCAGCGTATCGGCGAATGACAGGCTAGAACGTTTGGCCAACGGATGATCCGGCAACATCAGCACCATCAGTTTGTCCTGACGGTACTGCACGCTGTGCAAGCCCTTGATGTCGCTGTCGATGGAGCAGATCCCGAGGTCGGCCACGCCATCGAGAACGCCCTGAATCACCCCGGCGCTGGGTCGTTCTTCAAGATCGGTCTTGACCTGGGGATGCTGTTCGGAAAAGTCGCGCAAGTCTTCGGGCAGGAACTGGATGATTGCCGACAGGTTGGCGAGCATCCGCACATAACCGCGTACACCGTGACTGTGTTCGCCCAATTCGAGGCCCATTTTCTCGACGTTGAACAACATCTGCCGGGCATGGTGCAGTAGCGTTTCACCGGCCGGTGTCAACGTCATGCCCTTGGCCTGGCGCACAAACAGACTGATACCCAGCGCTTCCTCCAGCTCCATCAGGCGCTTGCTCGCCGCCGACACCGCAATCGCTTCGCGCGCGGCGGCACGGGTCAGGGTGCCCTCTTCATGGACGGCGATGAACAGTTGCAGGGTGATCAGATCGAGGCGGCGGATCAGGCTTTTCTGCAGCATCAGGGACTCGGCAATGTCGGTTCAGGCGAAGTCGCAGCATAGCGTTCTTCATCCACAGGGTGGCAGGTTGCAACGCGCGGCGGAAAATCTCGATGCCCTCCGTGATAAAGTCGCCGCCCATCAGACCTTTTGCTTTGAGACTTTGATCGCAATGACCGATTTCCAGGATGTCGACGCCCAACTTGAAGACTGGAATGCCTTGCGCGCCAGCGCTGCGTTCGGCGGCCTGCTGGTGGGCAACGGCGCCAGCCGCGCGGTGTGGGACGACTTCGGCTACGACTCGCTGTTCGAAAACGCCCGCACCGTCGAAGAAAAACCCCTGAGCCCGTCCGAGCTGAGCGTATTCGATGCGCTGCAGACGCGCAGTTTCGAGCAGGTGCTGAGTGCGCTGAAAACCACCAGCCGGGTCAACAAGGCCCTGGCCGTCAGCTCCGCCGCGCCGCGCAATCGTTACTACGCGATCAAGGAAGCGCTGATCAACACCGTGCACACGGTGCATATCCCATGGCGGTTGGTCGAAGCTTCGACACTGGCGACGATCAATCAGGAACTGGCCAGCTACCGCACGGTGTTCACCACCAATTACGATTTGCTCAATTACTGGGCGATCCAGCAGCAACCGGACGCGATCACCGACCTGTTTCACGGGACCGAACCCGCCTTCGACCTGAGCGCCACCGCCACCGACAAGACCCGTTTGCTTTACCTGCACGGTGGCCTGCACCTGGTGCGCAATCAGGACGGCACGGCGCGCAAACTGATGTCGACCGAAGGCACATTGCTGGGCAATTTCGCCATCAACAACACGATCAAGACCCTCGACGATGTGCCGCTGTTCGTCAACGAAGGGCCGAGTGCGGACAAGCTCAAGACCATACGCAGCTCGGATTATCTGTCGTTCTGCTACGAGCAGTTACTCGGCCATGGCGAAGGCTTGTGCCTCTTCGGCCATGCACTGAGCGAACAGGACAGCCATATCGTTCATGCCTTGCGCCAGGCGAAACCGAAGGTTGTGGCGATCTCGATTTACCCGCGCAGCAAGGCGTTCATCCAGCATCAGAAGCGGCATTACGCGAAGGTGTTCGAGGGGACGGGGGTTGAGTTGCGGTTTTTTGATTCGAAGAGCCATGCACTGGGTAACCCGAAGCTCACCGTACCGGTTGAGGTTTAGCGGCGCCGCAACTGGCGCCATCGCGGGCAAGTCGAATCGTCGCACCGCCGCTCCCGCAAGGATCACGCTGGACCTGTGGGAGCGGGCTTGCCCGCGATGGCGTCAGTCCAGTCAATTCATTCTTCAGTGCTATGCACTACCACCAGCAACTGCGCCTGCACCTCGCCCACCGAGCGGATCCGGTGCGGTTTCTGTGAGTTGAAGTGCAACGCATCTCCCCGGCTGAGCAGCACGCGCTCATTGACGAAATCCACCTCAACCTGCCCCTCATGCACGAATAGAAACTCCTCGCCCAAGTGTTCCTTGAAGGCTTTGTCGGTGAATTCCGTCGGCGGGTAAATGATGAACGGCAACAGGCTGCGTTCACTGACCTGATGGGCCAGCACCGCGTAACCCGGATTGTCGTCGCTGGCGCCCAATGGCTGACGCTCGTGGCTGCGCACCAGGCTGTAGCTGTCGAGGCTGACCTTGTCTTCGGAAAACAGCTCCTCGACGTTAACGTTCAAGGCCTTGGCCAGTTTCAGCGCAGCCGCAATCGACGGCGTGTTCAGCCCGCGCTCGACCTTCGACAGGTAACTCTTGGTCATGCCGGATTTTTCGGCCAAGGCCTCCAGCGTCACGCCAAGTTTTTTTCTCAATAATTTCAAACGGATAGACATTTAGAACGATTAATCCATCAAGGAGGCGACGAATTGTCCTTGCTCATGACACAAAGTGTCATATAGCATCTTTCGTGTCATCTGCATGACCCACCCAAAGAGGACACCGATATGGCCAAGACATTAGCACTGCCCAAAGATCAACTGGTCAAGCAAGCGCTGAGCCAGATGCAAAATACCCTCTCAGATAATACGTGGACCGACCGGCAAAAGCTGGCCCTGACCTGCCGCATTCTGTTCGAGAATGGTCACGACTCAGGTCTGGCCGGGCAAATCACCGCCCGTGGCCCGCAGCCGGGCACCTATTACACTCAACAACTGGGCCTGGGTTTCGACGAAATCACCGCGAGCAACCTGCTGCTGGTCAACGAAGACCTGGAAGTACTCGAAGGCCTCGGAATGCCGAATCCGGCCAACCGTTTCCACAGCTGGGTGTACCGCGCCCGGCCGGATGTGAACTGCATCATTCACACCCACCCGACCCACGTCGCGGCATTGTCGATGCTGGAGGTGCCGCTGCATATTTCCCACATGGACCTCTGCCCCCTCTACGAAGACTGTGCGTTTCTTGAAGGCTGGCCAGGTGTACCGGTGGGTAACGAGGAAGGTGATCTGATTGCCGGCGCCCTGGGCAACAAACGGGCAGTCCTGCTTTCCCACCACGGCCAATTGTCCACCGGCACCACCATCGAAGAGGCCTGTGTGATTGCCCAACTGATCGAACGCGCCGCCAAGTTGCAGTTGCTGGCGATGAGCGCCGGGACCATCAAGCCGATCATTCCCGAGCTGGGCCGCGAAGCCCATGACTGGATCGCCCGACCAAAACGTCACGCCGCCGCTTTCAACTACTACGCCCGGCAGAACCTGCGTCAACACGCCGATTGCCTGAACTGAACCCAGATCTTTTTCGTACGGAGAGACACCATGTCCAGCCCCAACATTCACGGCATCATCGGCTACACCATCACCCCCTTCACTGCCAACGGCGAAGGCGTGGACCTCAACGCCCTCGGGCGTTCCATCGATCGTCTGATCGACGGCGGCGTGCACTCCATCGCCCCCTTGGGCAGCACCGGTGAAGGTGCTTACCTGAGCGACGCGGAGTGGGATCAGGTTGCCGAATTCAGCATCAAGCACGTGGCCAAACGGGTGCCGACCATCGTCAGCGTGTCCGACCTGACCACCGCCAAAGCGGTACGTCGCGCCCGTTTCGCCGAAGCCCACGGCGCCGACGTGGTGATGGTGCTGCCGACCTCGTACTGGAAACTCAGTGAAGCGGAAATCCTCGCCCACTATCGTGCCATCGGCGACAGCATCGGCGTGCCGATCATGCTCTACAACAACCCGGCCACCAGCGGCACCGACATGTCGGTGGATCTGATTCTGCGCATCGTCAAGGGTGTGGAAAACGTGACCATGGTCAAGGAAAGCACCGGCGACATCCAGCGCATGCATCAACTGCAACGTCTGGGCGAAGGCCAGGTACCGTTCTATAACGGCTGCAACCCGCTGGCGCTGGAAGCCTTCGCGGCCGGGGCAAAGGGCTGGTGTACCGCAGCGCCGAACCTGATCCCGCAGCTCAACCTGGATTTGTATGAAGTGGTGTTGGCCAACGACCTGGGCAAGGCGCGCGAACTGTTCTATCGCCAGTTGCCGCTGCTGGATTTCATCCTCAAGGGCGGCTTGCCGGCGACGATCAAGGCGGGCTTGCGCGAAACCGGACTGGAGGTGGGGGATCCGCGGTTGCCTGTGTTTCCACTGGGTGAGGCGGGACTTGGCCAGCTGCAAGGCCTGTTGAAAGCCCTGCGCTGATCTCAAGGCACAGATGCAACCCTTGTGGGAGCGAGCAGGCTCGCTCCCACAAGGGGATTTGCATTGTGTTTTCAGAGGACGGGCAAGGTCTTGTCCTTGATCACCTTGGTCGGCCCGTTGACCTTCACGCTGGCAATACCTTTTTCCATGGCTGCCTCCGAGGCATACGACTCGCTGCTGCCTATGATTTCGTGGTTAGCTGCCTTGAGGTTGAAGTAAGGATGGCCATCCTTGGTGGTTTTTTTCTCGTAGCGTTCATCCAGCGGGCTGTTGGCCTGGACCGATGCGATACCTTTATCGGCTGCGGCGCGGGTGGTGTACAGCTCACTGGTCAGAATGGTTTCGGCATTCGCCGCCTTCAACACAAACCTGAACTGACCGCTGCTGCTTTTGCTCACTTCGTACCATCCAGACATGATCTTTCTCCTTGGCAAATGAGGGGTTGCGCGCTTCAGAGTAAAGACCAGCCCGGGATTTTTGTCGCCTGTACCGCCCTCATCGCGGGCAAGCCCGCGATGAGGACGGTACAGTCATCGAAAGCCATCTACTTCACCACCGCCCGCACCACCGACAACTCCGGTGCCGCCACCCGCCGCTGGCTCAGATACCGCGTACAACTGACCCGCAAAAACGAAGCGAAATTCACCACCTCGCCGCGGTAGTCCATCACCTCTTCATACAGCTTGGCGATCAACTGATTGGTGGTCATGCCATCGACCTCGGCAATTTCGCTGAGGATGTCCCAGAATTGGTTCTCCAGCCGCAGGGTGGTGACGACCCCGCAGATGCGCAGCGAGCGAGAGCGCGATTCGTAGAGAATCGGGTCGGCCTTGACGTAGAGCTCGCACATGGATCGGTTCCTCGTTACAGCGTGATTTTCGTGCCCAGTAACCCGAGGAAACCCGCGAGCCAGTTCGGGTGGGCTGGCCAGGCCGGCGCCGTGGCCAGATTGCCCTGAACATGACCGTCCGTCACCGGAATGTCGATAAACGTACCACCAGCCAGGCGTACTTCCGGAGCACAGGCCGGGTAGGCGCTGCACTCGCGCCCTTCGAGAACCCCTGCCGCCGCCAGCAATTGCGCGCCGTGACATACGGCAGCGATCGGCTTGCCA
The DNA here is from genome assembly GCF_005502415.1 of Pseudomonas sp. G(2018). Taxonomy (NCBI): domain Bacteria; kingdom Pseudomonadati; phylum Pseudomonadota; class Gammaproteobacteria; order Pseudomonadales; family Pseudomonadaceae; genus Pseudomonas; species Pseudomonas sp. G(2018). The sequence goes on from NZ_SCOO01000004.1 coordinate 281,587, forward strand.
GCCTTATCGAAATCCCGCACCAGCTCCAGGACTTTTTCGTTCAGGCGCAGGTACTCCGGCGCACGACCGCCAGGTATCAGCACGGCGTCGTAGTCCGCAGACTTGACCTTGGCAAAATCGAAATTCAGGGCAAACAAGTGTCCGGGTTTTTCGCTGTAAGTCTGGTCGCCTTCGAAGTCGTGGATGGCCGTGCGTACGGTCTGGCCGGCGGTCTTCTCCGGGCAAACGGCATGCACCGTATGGCCGACCATCAACAGGGCCTGGAACGGCACCATCACTTCATAGTCTTCGACGTAATCGCCGACCAGCATCAGAATTTTTTTAGCCGCCATGGGGAGGACTCCTCTGGAAAATGCGTGGGCATGCAGGAGTATTCAAGGTAGTCCTTATCCGATGAGTCGGGTAACAACCGGCTACTACCTGATGGACCGCGATGGCGTCCTTGAACTGTACGGATAACTCTGCGCTTATCTGTAGCAGCGTGAAACCCACAGTTTATGGCTAGATGAAAGCACTTCCCCTCACCCAAGATTCTGGTTGCCATCATGTCCTCCCGCGAAAACACCGGCATGGCCCTGGGCTTGCTCGGCGTCGTCATTTTCAGCCTCACCCTGCCCTTCACACGGATCGTCGTGCAGGAACTTCATCCGCTACTCAATGGCCTGGGTCGTGCGTTGTTCGCGGCGGTACCTGCGGCAGTGCTGTTGCTGTGGCGCCGTGAAAAATGGCCGACCTGGAAACAGGTCAAAGGCCTGATGCTGGTGTCGGCCGGGGTGATTCTTGGCTTTCCGGTGTTGTCGGCCTGGGCGATGCAAACCTTGCCGGCGTCCCATGGCGCACTGGTCAATGGCCTGCAACCGTTGTGCGTGGCGCTGTACGCCGCGTGGCTGTCCCATGAACGTCCGTCGAAAGCCTTCTGGGCCTGCGCGGCGCTGGGCAGCGCGCTGGTACTCGGCTATGCATTGATCAGCGGTGCCGGCAGCATTCAGGCCGGTGATTTGCTGATGCTCGGGGCTATCGCGGTGGGTGGTTTGGGCTATGCCGAAGGCGGCCGGTTGGCCAAGGAGATGGGCGGCTGGCAGGTAATCTGTTGGGCATTGGTACTGTCAACACCGCTGCTGATCGGCCCGGTGGTCTATCTGGCGCTGCAACACCAGGGCGAGATTTCGAGCAAGACCTGGTGGGCCTTCGGTTACGTCTCGCTGTTTTCGCAGTTCATCGGTTTCTTCGCCTGGTATGCCGGGCTGGCCATGGGTGGCATTGCCCGGGTCAGTCAGATCCAGTTGCTGCAGATTTTCTTCACCATCGCTTTTTCAGCGTTGTTCTTCGGCGAACATGTCGAGCCGATTACATGGTTGTTCGCGGCCGGGGTGATTGTGACCGTGATGCTGGGCAGAAAAACGGCGATCAAACCACATGTGGGAGCGAGCCTGCTCGCGAAAGGGCCGTGACAGTCAACATCGCAGTTGACTGTCAGTCCGCCTTCGTCGGAACGCCGCCCGGAGCCGGCTCGCTCCCACAGGGTCAGAGGTAGCCGTCGGCCCGCAGCAAGGTTTCCAGGCAATGTTCAGTGATGTGATAGAAATCCTTCAGTTCCTGGATTTTCGCCAACAGCTGAGCCGGGTCAACCGGTTCGGCGCGTTTGACCGCCAGGATCATCTTGTTCTTGTTGGTGTGGTCCAGTGAGATGAACTCGAACACCTTGGTTTCGTAGCCGCAAGCCTCAAGGAACAGCGCACGCAAGCTGTCGGTGACCATTTCCGCCTGCTGGCCCAGGTGCAAGCCGTATTGCAGCATGGGCTTGAGCAGCGCCGGGCTCTGGATTTGCAGGCGGATCTGCTTGTGGCAGCACGGCGAGCACATGATGATCGACGCCCCGGAACGGATGCCGGTATGAATCGCGTAGTCGGTGGCGATGTCGCAGGCGTGCAGCGCGATCATCACGTCCAGCTCGCTCGGCGCCACACTGCGCACGTCACCGCACTTGAACACCAGCCCGGGATGCTCGAGCTTGGCCGCCGCTGCGTTGCACAGGGTGACCATGTCTTCACGCAATTCGACACCCGTCACTTCGCCTTCGGCCTTCAAGGTATTGCGCAAGTAGTCGTGGATGGCGAAGGTCAGGTAGCCCTTTCCCGATCCGAAGTCCGCCACTCGCACCGGTTTGTCCAGGGCCAACGGCGAGGATGTCAGCGCATGGCTGAAGACTTCGATGAACTTGTTGATCTGCTTCCACTTGCGCGACATCGCCGGAATCAGCTCATGCTGCTTGTTGGTCACGCCAAGGTCGGCGAGAAACGGTCGACTCAGGTCGAGGAAACGGTTTTTTTCGCGGTTGTGCTCAGCGGACGGCACTTCGCGCAATTGCTGGGGTTTGCTTTTGAACAGCGAACTCTTGCCCTTTTTGCTGTATTCAAGCTGGGCTTCGTCAGTCAGCGACAACAAATGCGCATTTTTGAACGCCGCAGGTAAAAGATCGGCAATGGTCGCGACGCCTTCGGCCAAAGGCAGGTTCTTGGTGATGTCTCGGGTCTTGTAGCGATAGACGAAGGATAGACAGGGCTGCGCCTTGACCGTCACCGGTTTGATGATGATCCGCTGCAGATCCGTTTCATCGCCAACGTACTTGGCCAGCACCAGTTTGATGAAGGCATTTTCATCGAGGCTGGTTTGCAGCAGGTCGATGAATTGGGCGTGATGATCCGGCGCGAGGCGGGCGGGAGTAGCGGTGACAGACATGAAAAACGGCCTCGGGCGGTGCGAGTCGGGGAATGCCCGGTATTTTAGGGCGGACGAGGCGTTTGGGCACGGAGTTATTTTGTGACAGGTCCTGGTCAGGCAGCCCAAGACCTGAATAAACCCATTGAAATCTAGGGCTCCACCAGCCGAAGTTTACGATTGGTCGGCGAGTTGATGATGTATTTGACAATCAACCCTACCGGCACGGCCCAAGTCAGACCGTTGGCCGGATCAGTGACAACGGCGACGGTTGCGGAACTCGCAGCGATATCCAGACGCCGGCGATCATTGGTGGATTTAAGTATTCCGTAGGCGTGGCTGACCAGCTTCTCTGCCAGGTGCATTGGCACATCGATACCTTCCAGATGTTTAACGGCACGACAGAACAACACCTGGTCATCACTCAATCCGTCGCTTTCATGACGGGCCAGGAACGCCTGGGCGATGGCCAACAGTTCCTCATTCAATACGCCATTCTCATCGACTCCCTCCATGTTTACGACTCCGTGTGTGTGTCCATCGACTTGGCACTCACGGCAACGGGCCTGGCCCCGCGACGCAAATCAGGTCCGGCGCTGGGCAAACGTACGCTGGGATTAGGCATTCCACTGGGCGACAGTTCGTGGGTCATTTCGAACTCAGCCCGAACCGACCAGCCACAGGCCTCAGAGGTGCATTGCAAATAGGCCACCCGCAGGAAAATATGACGTCCCTCGCTGGTGCGGATGCGCATCCTGTTCAAGCAGTGCGGACAAACCATTTTGTAAGTGCTCATGCTTGGTTCCCGTAAGTCATCTGGTGGTAATCGACTTGATCAGACGCAATACTGTTTGGCGCGTTGATCGCTGCGGTCCGCCCTTGCGGAAAACGTCTGCCGGACAAAAGGAAATGCAAAGGGCAGCCGCGTAATGGGTAAGAGCCAAGCTCGTAGGAAATCACCCTGATACCATTAGGAAGTTTCGACATCGTATTCTTCTAATTCATAGTTGATGATTGATTACTTACAAAAAAATAAGTACTCATTGCGCATACGCTAGGCACTCAAAAAGCATATGTCAAAGGGAAGAGGCTCAAATTGCGTAGCAAAAAATCACAGGCAGTTCTGACTCGCCTGAAACAAATCACCGGTACAAAAACCGATGCATCATTGTCCTCCGCGCTACAGATCAGCCCGCAAACCCTTAGCAGCTGGAAAGGTCGCGACAGCACGCCATACTCATTATGCGTAGACATTGCACAAGCACGAGGCATCTCTCTTGATTGGTTGCTGCTCGGTGAAGGTCCGATTTTGCGGCAGGCACCCAGCGACCCCGTCGAGAGTTCTCAAGGAAGTACGGCCCGGGAAAACACTATTCTTGCGTTGTGGCGATTGCTGGACGAAGAGGATCGCTGTGCCATACAAAACGCGCTGGAGGAAAAGAGACGCCTGCGTGACATGGAGCTCAAACTGTCTGAAATGGCCACCCTCCTTTCGTCACTCGAACGAAATTTGAAGTCATAGCAATCCAAAGTTCATCACTGCCCATCACCCGCGCCCTCTGAAGTGCCGAATGATTTCGGCAAGACCGGCACCATCGATCCACTGCATGATCTTGATGCTGATGGGAATGACGATCAGAGCACAGAAAAATGCCGTCACCCCCGCTGTCAGGAACGGGGTCATCTGCAGAGCGACCGGGGTAAAAAGGTAACCGACGCCCGCCGACAGCAACCAGGAGCCGATTCGCTGCCAGGCTTTGAAGTTGCTGCGGGTGGTGGTGACCAGCCAGGCGCCCAGCGACGCACCGAACAGCGCCTCGCCGTCAATCGCAGGCAGTGTCGCGATACCCAATCCCACCAGGAGCCCACTGATACTGTTGTAGGCCGAATCAGTCAGATTCATGGGCACCTCTCTCACCAGCCTCATTAATCCTGATGACTCCCGACTCAATGGCTTTGAGCAAGGCGGCGCTACGGGAACTGACGGCGAACTTGCGGCGGATATTGGAGAAATGAAAGTTGACCGTGGCTTCCGAGCAATTCTGAATCCGGGCAATCTCCCAGGATGTCTTGCCTTTGAAGCACCACATTAAGGTTTGCTTCTCTTTCGCGGTCAGCCGCGCTGGCGGGGCTTCTCCACCGCCATAGGGTGCCGCCCCCGCAATAGAGTCGAGCGATTGATGCGTTGACATAAGAACTCCCTCTACGTCAGAACGCCCGTGGCAGGGCGCTTGCTGTTGGAGGGATGTTGAAGACAAGCCTGGCGCCGGACAACACACGGCAGTTGTACCGTGGAGCGCTACAAACTCTCTGGAGCAACGTTCCGGGTCAGGGCTTAACCGAGCACCACCAAACGATTGGGCAGCTCGTTGCGTACGTGCGTCACAGGAACATGCACTTTAAGCAACTCGCCGCACGCTTCGATGCAGCTGACAAAGCCCTGCAACGTCTGCCCTTGCCGCACTTGCTGAGTGAACGCGGCAACAATCGCGTCCCAATTTTTGTTGTCCAGACGACTGGAGATCCCCTCGTCCACCAGGATTTCCACATAACGCTCGGCCTCGGAGACGAAGATCAGCATGCCGGTACTGCCCACGGTGTGGTGCAGGTTTTGCTCCAGGAACTGCCGGCGCGCCAAGTTCGAGGCGCGCCAGTGACGCACCGAACGCGGGATCAAGTGGGTGGTGATTTTCGGTACCCGGAACACCAGGCACAGGATGATGAAGGTGATCCATTGCACCAGCAACAGACTGTGCATGGTCAACCAGCCTGTCAGGTAATGCACGATGCCCGGCACCACCAGCGCCAGCAGGCTGGCCCAGAGCAGCGGGATGTACGCATAGTCGTCGGCGCGGGCCGCGAGCACGGTCACCAGTTCCGCGTCGGTGTCGCGCTCGACCCGGGCAATCGCCTCGGCGACTTTGCGTTGTTCGTGTTCAGTCAGTAATGCCATGTCTTGAAATGCCCGATCATTATTGTTTTATTCACCACCCACTTGATCCCGCGTTCGGTGCGTCACTGG